>CALDKL010000610.1 GCA_937898895.1 uncultured Verrucomicrobiae bacterium
ATGGACTCGGGGCGCTCGTAGGAGATGCCCTCGATGGCCTTGAGCGCGAGGGCGATCATGCCGTCGGAGTATTGCTCGATGGTGGTGGTATTGCTGGCCTGATCGGCGCTCTTCTCATAGTCATGCCTCCAGATGTCGCCGCTGCATCCGTGCGACATCATCGCGACGAACCCGGTCTTTCCGGGATCGATCGCGTCCTGAAGACCGTTCGAGAAGAGCCCGAAGTAGTCGGCACTGATATCCTGGTCGCCAAAGTAGTGCATCGAAAAATTGGCAAGCAGGCCGAGCGGTTTTCCCTCCTTCGTTTGCACCGAGATCACCTGCAGCATCGGGTCTTCCGGACCGCTGGGGCCGGTGACGTGGTCCCAGTTGGCTGCCGTGTGCATGTTGGCCCGCACCGTCAGATTGCCGAAGGGATCTTCGCGGAGGAACTTCGGATGGAGGACCCAGCGGCGCAGGGCCGTGTAGTCACCCGCATCGGTCTCGCCCCAGCCGATTCGGGCGGGTTGGAGTTTGGCGAGAGGCGCGAGAATCGCTTCGACGAGTTTCTTGACGAGGAAGGGGGAATAGACGGGGTCCGCGTCGGTGCCGAGGCAACCCATGCTCGAGGGGGCCGAATGCGCATGGGTGGCCGAGAGCAGAATGTGTTCTCGGGGAATGTGCGCCTTTTCCGCCGCGAGGCCCTTGGCCTGGTCGAGCAGATCGCGACCCATCATGCAGCTGTCGACGACGACAATGACGAATGTTTCCTTTCCGTCGGAAAAGGCGAGGGCACGGGCACTGACCGGGGTCCTGACCTTGTCGACGGAGCGACTCGTCATGCCTCCGTTGACGAGGACGGGGAGTTGTTTGGGAGTCACATCGGTGACGGCGGCACCGGCGGAGAACTCGGCCCGGAGGGCTGTGGCGGGGAGGAACGCAAGACCAGCAAGGAGAAAAGACTTCAGGTTCATCGGGGCAGAGCGTAGAACGAACCGCGCCGGGAGGACAGGGCCGACTTCGGCGCGTTGGCGTGAGGGAGCATCGCTCTGGCGGATTCGGGTCGAATTTTTCGCGATTCTTCGTTTTCCTTCTCGGAATCTTCCCTACAGTGTCGACCGTGAGTGACACCTATCAGGTCTTTGCGCGGAAATACCGACCCCGTACGTTCGACGACGTGCTGGGGCAGGATCATGTCGTGCAGACCTTGCGCAACGCCATCGCCCAGGATCGGATCGCTCAGGCCTATCTGTTTGTGGGACCTCGCGGCACGGGCAAAACCTCAACTGCCCGCATTCTCGCGAAGGCCCTCAACGGTCCCGGCGGTCCCCGTGCAGATTTTGATCCCGACGATCCAATCTGTCGCGAAATCGGGGAAGGCAACAACCTCGACGTCCTCGAGATCGACGGGGCCTCGAACAACGGTGTCGAGCAGGTCCGCGAACTGCGCGATTCGGTGAAGTTTTCTCCCATCTCCGGAAAATTCCGCATCTACTATATCGACGAGGTTCACATGCTCTCGACGGCGGCCTTCAACGCTCTCCTCAAGACCCTCGAGGAGCCGCCTCCGCATGTGAAGTTCATTTTCGCGACGACGGAGCCGCAGAAGATCCTCCCCACCATCATCAGCCGCTGTCAGCGCTTCGACCTGCGGCGGATTCCGACGGCGACGATTGCGGCGCACCTTCTCCATATCGCGGAAAAGGAAGGTCTGACCCTCGGCGAGGATGCGGCCTTCTCCATCGCCAAGGGGGCCGAAGGCGGCATGCGCGATGCCCAATCCATGCTCGACCAGCTCGTTGCGTTCTGCGGAGAGACGATCACCGAGGGGGATGTCAGCGAGATTTTCGGATTCAACTCCGCCGAGGCCATCGCCGCGTTCGGTGGCATGATCCTGCGGCGCGACAATTCCGCTGCGCTTGCCGCCCTGCACGGCCATGCCGAAGCGGGCAAGGATCTCTCGCGCCTTCTCGGCGACCTCATCGGACATCTGCGAAACGTCCTCGTGGCAAAGGTGGATCCCGATGCGGCGGGCGGTGAACTGCCGAAGGAGGTCATCGGTGCCATCCGGGAACAGGCTTCCGGGATTGAAACGACCCGCCTCCTGAAGCTGATCGATCTGTTCGCCGAGACGGATGCCCGCATGAAATGGGCGGTGAACAAGAAGCTCCATTTTGAGGTCGGCGTGATCAAGGCAATCCAGGCCCTTGGGGAGGCGAATCTCGACGATATCATCGCCCTCGTTTCGGCGGCGGCAGAGGCGGCCGAGTCGCTGCCCGCACCGTCGTCGCCGCAGACCGCACCCTCTCGGGTGTCTGACGGGACCCTCTCTGGTCCGGTGACTTCCGAGTCACCCCGCACTGCCTCTCCCGCACGCGCCGCTGCCCCGCCCGTCTCCGGGGCGTCTGTGGTCGTTCCCGCAAAAGGCGATCTTCGCGGGGAGGTGCTCTGGGAGACCACTCGCGATGCCCTGATTGCCACAAAGCCGCTCCTCGAAACCTGGCTCTGCGCGGCCCGCTTTCTCTCGCACGAGGGGGAGACACTGATGATCGGATTCTCGGCGGAACAGCGTTTTTTCCGGGAATCCCTTGCGCGCTACGAAAAGGAGATCGAGCAGGCGGTGGTGTCGCGCTCCGCCGAGCCGGTCCGTCTCGAGATCGTTGTTCGCGCCGATCTGGTTCCGACAGAATTGCCGGTGATCGAGGAGGAGGGAGAGGAGACAATGCCACCATCCTCCCCCAAAACGGTCGCTGCGGAGGCTCCGGCGGTCCCTGAGAGCGAGGGGGGCACCGCGCCTGATCCGATGGATGATTTCAGGAACGATCCACTCATCCGTGAGGCCATCGAGATCTTC
>CALDKL010000611.1 GCA_937898895.1 uncultured Verrucomicrobiae bacterium
CGACCCGCGAGTTCGCCCGATCTCACCGCGAGCCGCACCGGGTCGGTGTCGTTTTCCGGCGCAGGATGGGTCTGCATGCGGATCGCTTCGGGGACCTGGTCCTGCTTCACTCCGAGAGCCGCGAGGGCGAGGTTGAATTGCCAGCGCTCGTCCGGAGAAAGCGAACCCGCCTCAGCTCCGGCCTTCGTGCCGGTGACCCGTTTTTTCAGGCCCGCCTCGTCCGCAGGCACCGCCCCTTCGGGAAAGGGAAACGGAGCATTCGGCAACATCGCGAGAAGTGCGGGCGGATCGGTCACCACCCGGGCGAGCGAGGGATCCTCGGCTATCGCAGCGGCGCGCTCCGCCTTGGCGGCCGCAATGATGTCGGCAATGGGCCGACCGGCATAACGCTCGAGCAGGCGTCGGTCGGGACGCCGTGGTCGCGTCGTCGGAAGCTCATCGGTGTAGACCGGATCGCCGAAAGGACTCAGATCCGGATAAAATACGAGAAGCACCCCGCCTGCGACAAAGGGCAGCAGAAAGGCGGCCAGGGCGACGAACAGCAATGTGCGTTTCGACATGAGACAATCAGGCAAAATTTCTCCACCGTTGCAGCACCGCGAGAGCACGTCCCGAATCCACCGCCTCCGTTGCCAGGGCGAGCCCCTCGGAGAGGTCCTCGGCGAGTCCGCAGATGACGAGTCCGGCAGCGGCATTGAGAGCGACGATGTCGCGTTTCGGACCGCGTTCGCGGCCCTCGAGGAGGGCGATCAGGTGCGCCGCATTCTCCGCAGCCCCTCCGCCCTGCAGATCCGGGGTGCTCGCCGGAGCAAGCCCGAGGGAAGAGGGTTCGATCCCAGACTCGAGAGGGTTCTCTCCGTGCATTTCCCAGATGCGCGAAGGGCCGAGGTTGGACAGTTCGTCCATACCCAATCCGGTCTCGGTCGTGCCGTGGACGACCCAGGCCGCCTCTCGTCCCTGCTGTCGCAGGATGCGGGCAAAGGCGGGTCCGACCCCCGGATCAAATACGCCGATAAGCTGGAATTCGGGCCGAGCCGGATTGAGCAGGGGCCCGAGGAGATTGAAAATGGTGCGTTTTCCCTCGCGACCCAGGCGGGCTCGCACCGGAGCGACCGCCTTGAAAGCCGGGTGGTAGAGTGGCGCAAAGAGGAATCCCGCCCCGACCTCCGCGAGACAGCGCCCAAAGTCCGCGGGTGGCAGATCGATGCGAATGCCGAGAGCCTCGAGCACATCGGCTCCGCCGCTGGATGAGGTGATGCTGCGGTTGCCGTGTTTCACCACCGCCACCCCGCAGGCGGCGAGGACGAAGACTGCCGAGGTGGAGACATTCAACAGGCCCAGCTTGTCCCCGCCTGTGCCGCAGACATCGAGGAGCGGTTTCCCGATCCGGCTGCGGTCGAGGTGAGGCGGGATTGCCCGCTCGAGAAAGGCGGCGGCGAAGGCACCAATCTCCTCCGGGGTTTCACGCCGCTCCGAAAGAGTGGAGAGAAAGGAAGCCTTCTCCTCCTCGGGAACCTCGGGATCAAGCAACGACGAAACCGCCACTCCGACGAGGCCGGGCGGCAGTGGTCCTTGTGTGGCAGCCAGGGTCAGCTCATCCATCGGGGGGCAGTGAACACCGTCGCTTCGGTGTTGCCAACCCGCAACTTTTGCCCGAAACTGAATTCATGAGCCGGAGGCAGGATCCGGGTGCCATGTCAACCGAGGGTTCAGCAGAGAAATCATTCAAGGGGAGCCTGATCCTGGCCGATCCCAGCCTGCGCGAATCGACCTTTTTCCGCAGCGTCCTTCTTCTCACCGAACACAGCCGGAAGACGGGAGCGTTCGGCTACATTCTGAATCGCCCCATCGGCAAGAAAGTCGGCGATCTTCTTGGAAAGGACGTCTTCCCTGGCGAAGTGCGACGCAAGCTCGCGGATACTCCGGTATTCATGGGCGGGCCGGTCAGCACCGAACATCTCACCTTTTCCGCCCTCGGCTGGTCGGAGGAGGACGGCAAACTGCAATACACCACCCACCTCTCCGCACAGGAGGCCGTGATGCACCAGGTGGAGGGATTTCAGATTCGTGCCTTCGTTGGTTATTCCGGCTGGTCCGAAGGCCAACTCGAGGACGAATTTGCGCAGAAAGCTTGGATCGTTCATCGCCCTGACAAAGCCATCATCGACCTCGGCAACACCGACCACCTCTGGAAAGACCTCCTCCGCGAGTTGAGTCCCTGGCACCGGCTCGTCGCCGACGAGCCGGACAATTTGTGGCTGAATTGATCGAGCGCATCGGCGGCGCAACCATGCGATCATCAGAATCCGCCTCACGCAAATTCCCACTTTCTCCCGCCGACAGATCGGTCTAGCATCGAGATGAGATGACCGAGATCCTCATCGTCCTGGGCGTACTGGTGTTTTCGTTCGCCCTGCGCACATGCCATTCCCGCTTTCTTCGCAAGGCAGGTGCTCTCGGCGTGCTCGCGGCGACGTTTCTCGCCTTCTATCTTTTCACCGACAGCATTGCCGTCGGCTTCGCGGGACTGCTCCTGTGGTTTCTCCTGCCGTGGGTGGAATTGCTCACCCGCATTCGCCGCTTGCGGCTGCCCGTCGGCAAGGTTCTCGAACGCGAGGCTCCGCCTGGCAGCTCGCGTTTTCCGGAATTGTACGGGCTCACCTCCGAAATCGAGGCGGAAGGCTTTGAACATGTCACCGACACCGGTTGGGATTGGGATGGCATGCACCAGTTCTATCGACTCTTCTATCACCCCGAGGCCCGCGAGCAGGCTGCGATCTGCCTCACCGAGCAGGAGGGCATGTCCTGGACCTCGCTTTCCCTCACCTCGCGCGATCCCCGCGGCACCACCTACCGCACGACCAATCTGCCCTTCAGCAGTCCCATGAAGATGGCACCCGAGGTGCGGCTGCGCCAGGTGTCGGACGCGGAGGGGTTTGTCGATCTTCTCGACGTGCATCGACTCTGGATCGAAGGCCACGGGTTTCTGCCCGAAGATCTCGTCGCCGAAGATCCCCAATCGCTCGCCAAACTCATCGAACAGGAAACTGGGCGTCAGATCCGCCACAACTTCGAAGCGGGCCTCATCAAACCCGGCGAGGCGGCCGGCACGTTCCGCTACTCCTGGAGGGGGCTCGTCTTCCTCTACGTCCAACTCGTGAAGGACATGGTGCGCATGAGTTGAGGTCGATCCGGGCAGCCAACCGCCGTTTCCCTGCGGAAGTGCAGATTGCCGTTTACGGTGCGATGAAATCCGTTCACAATTCGCCCCTGGCCCCAATGAGCGTTTTCCTGAAACATCCCGTTGCCCCCGTCGATTCGGTCGGGGTCGAGGCCCGGGCGGCCTTCTTCACGAAACGTTCGCTGAAGAACGAGGCCAAAGCCGCGGCCTTGCGGCTCGCCGTCTCGATGATGGACCTCACCACACTCGAGGGGGCCGACACGAAGGGCAAAATCACGCAACTCTGTCGCAAGGCGCGACAACCGATGGAGAAACGATACGGCTGCCCTCCCTGCGCGGCGGTTTGTGTGTACCCGAATCTCGTGGCCCACGCGGTGAAGGAGCTGAAGGGCAGCGGCATTCCGGTGGCGTCGGTGGCGACCGGGTTCCCCAGCGGCCAATACCCTCTCGACCTGCGGCTCGCCGACACCCGCCACGCCCTCGGCGAAGGTGCGGAGGAGATCGATATGGTGATCAGTCGCGGAGCCTTCCTCGAAGGGGATTTTGTCAGGGTCTTCGACGAAATCGCGGCGGTGAAGGAGGTCTGCGGTGGCGCACACCTGAAGGTGATCTTCGAAACGGGTGAGTTGCAGACCTACGATCACATCCGATTCATGGGCCAGCTTGCGATCGAGGCGGGGGCCGATTTTATCAAGACCTCCACCGGCAAGGTGGCTCCCGCTGCGACTCTCGCGGTGACGCTCGTGATGGTGGAGACGGTCCGCGATCATTTCCTCGCCACAGGACGACACGTCGGCGTGAAACCTGCCGGCGGCATCCGCACAGCGAAGGAAGCCCTCCACTACCTCGTGATGGTGAAAGAAACGGCCGGGGATGACTGGCTGAGGCCGGATCGATTCCGTTTTGGGGCCAGCTCGCTGCTGCTCGATGTGGAGATGCAGATCGCACGGATGGAGGAAGGCCGCTATCAGAACGCGGAGTATTTTGCGAAAGGATGAAATCGAAACAGTCCGCTCCCGACCTCACCTTTGCCAGGGCACTCGACTATGCTCCGGCCCCGGAGACCTTTCGGGTGAATGTGAGGAAACGTTACGATCTCTTTCTCGACGGCCGGTTCGTCGCTCCAAAATCGGGGAAGTACTTTGCTTCGGTCAACCCGGCCACTGGCAGGCGGCACGCTCTCATCGCCCTGGCGGGAAAAGCGGATCTCGATGCAGCGGTGAAGAGTGCGCGGCGTGCTTTCGAAACCACCTGGGGACCGATGGCTCCTGCGGAGCGCGGGAAATACCTGTTTCGTATCGCCCGGATCATCCAGGAAAAATCGCGCGAACTCGCCGTGCTCGAATCGAGCGACGGTGGCAAACCGATCCGCGAAAGCCGCGATTTCGACCTGCCCCTGGTCGCGGCACATTTCTTCCACCACGCGGGTTGGGCCGACAAACTCGAATTTGCTTTTCCCGGCCGGAAACCCACTCCGCTCGGGGTCGCTGCGCAGGTGATCCCGTGGAATTTTCCGCTTCTGATGGCCGCGTGGAAGATCGCCCCGGCACTTGCCTGCGGGAACACGGTGGTCCTCAAGCCTGCCGAAACAACCTCGCTCACCGCCCTTCACCTCGCCGAGATTTTCCAGGAGGCGGATCTTCCCCCGGGGGTGGTCAATGTGGTGACCGGAGCCGGGGACACGGGAGCCGCCCTCGTGGCGCATCCCGGCGTGGACAAGATTGCATTCACCGGCTCGACCGAAGTGGGCAAACGCATCGCCGCAGCCGTGGCGGGAACGAAGAAGCGCCTCACCCTCGAACTCGGCGGCAAGGCGGCGAATCTTGTCTTCGCCGATGCCCCGATCGACGAGGCGGTCGAGGGTGTCATCAGCGGCATCTACTTCAACCAGGGTCACGTCTGCTGTGCAGGAAGCCGCCTGCTCGTGCAGGAATCGATCCACGACGAATTCGTGGCGCGACTCGGGCGACGTCTCCGCACCCTGCGCGTCGGCGACCCGCTCGACAAGAATACCGACATCGGAGCAATCAACTCGAAAGAGCAACTCGGTCGGATCACCGCGCTGATCGACTCGGGGATCGAAGAAGGTGCGCGGTTGCACGAATCCTCCTGCGAACTTCCGACGGAAGGCTACTGGTGTCGTCCCTGCTTCTTTACCGGCGTCACCCCCGCACACCGCATTGCCCGGGAAGAGATCTTCGGGCCCGTCCTCAGCGTGATGTCCTTCCGCACGCCTTCCGAGGCTGTCGCGAAAGCGAACGACACCTGCTACGGACTCAGCGCCGGGATCTGGACCGACAAGGGCAGCCGCATCTTCAAGATCGCCTCGCAACTCAAGGCCGGGGTGATCTGGGCAAACAGCTACAACCAGTTCGACCCCACGAGCCCCTTTGGCGGCTACAAGGAAAGCGGTTTTGGCCGGGAAGGCGGTCGCCAAGGGCTGACCGGCTACGTCCGACTGACCGGCGACTGAATCAGTGCGAGGGTTCCGTCGATTCGGGCCCGGCGGTGGCAGGCCGGTCCCAACTCTTTTTGCCTTCGTCCTCACCCATGCGGATCTCGCGTTCGAACTCCTGCTTGGCCTTGTTGAACTCGCCCATCCCCTTCCCGATGCCCCGGGCGAGATCCGGGATGCGCTTGGCTCCAAAGAGCAACAGCACGATCAAGAAGATCACGATCATTTCCTGCATTCCGAGTCCCATCATGTCATTGGTTGGTTATTGGGTAAGCATAATCGGACCGGGTGGACCCGACAACCGGACCGCCTCACAGGATTCGCGTAGCGCGATTGCGCCGCCCTTGGCAGGCCAAGCTACCGAGCCTTTCGCTCCTCCCGTGAGGGGGACTCCGAGCGATTCGACTCCCTGAAACTCGTGGGCAAGTCCGTCGGACCATCTCATCGGTCCGACAAAATCGGTTGTGATCGCCCGGGGAGCCGCTATCCTTGGCAGTTTGGTGGCCCCTGGCCGCTCCCAGCCATCGGGCTGCCAAACCACAGACACACAACCCTTTTCCAATCGCTGTATGGGCATTTTCAAAAAACGCTCCATCGCTTCGCTCGGCAAGAAAAAGTCCGACATGCCCGAGGGGCTGTGGAACAAATGCCCTTCCTGCGGTGCGATCATCGACGAGATCACCCTGAAACAGCGGAATCGCGTCTGTACGAAATGCGATCACCATTTCACCCTGACCTCTCAGGAGCGGATCGCCATGCTCCTCGACCCGGATTCCTTTGAGGAACTCGACCCCTCCCTCGAATCGACCGACGCACTGGGTTTCAAGGGCTACACCGACAAGGTGAAAGCTTACCAGAAGAAGACCGGTCTGAAAGACGCAGTGCTCACCGGTCGGGGCTCCATCCTGGGACATGGTGTCACCATTGGGGTGATGGATTTCCGATTCCTCGGCGCGAGCATGGGCTCTGCGGTGGGGGAAAAGCTCACCCGCGCCATCGAGGTTGCTACCGACCAGCACCGCGCCGCGATCATTGTCTCCTCCTCGGGCGGAGCCCGGATGCACGAAGGCATTCTCAGTCTCATGCAAATGGCGAAAACGAGCGGTGCCCTCGCCCGGCATCATGCCGCAGGCCTTCCCTATCTCGCGATCCTGACCCACCCAACCACGGGCGGGGTCACGGCCAGCTTCGCGACCCTCGGTGACGTTATCATCGCGGAGCCAAACTGCATGATTGGCTTTGCCGGTCCCCGGGTCATCAAGGAAACGACTCATCAGAATCTGCCTCCCGGTTTCCAAACGGCCGAATTCCTCCTCGAACACGGTCTCGTCGACATGATCGTGCCTCGCACGATCATGCGCGAGCGTATCGGCGAACTGCTCAGCTATATGCTTCCGGTGCGAAAGTCGGCCTGAATCGTGGCTAACCCGATCCGGACGAAACCGATTTGAGACAGGGGAAGAGGCCCCGTCCTCGTCTCATCGTTTTCCGCCGAAGAGTCCCTGCAGCCCCTTCTTTTCCCGGGCGGGAAAGGTTTCGGAGAGGGCTTTCACCAAGGCATGGCCAAGGAGTTCCTGATAGTCCCTTCGCTGTACGAGGAGTTCTTCGTCGCGGTGGATGATGACACCACATTTGAGAAGAATCGCGGGGATCTTCGCGGA
>CALDKL010000612.1 GCA_937898895.1 uncultured Verrucomicrobiae bacterium
GAATTGGAACTGGCCAACCTAAGTGATTTTAGCGACGCCACTCGAACCAATTTAGGTAACACGGCTCCGGGGGCGAATGCATTTGAGTTTGTTTCCCATACCGCTTCGGGTTTGATGGATGATGCCACTTACTGGGTTCGGGTTCGGGCGGTGAACCATGTGGGTGTCGGTGCTTGGAGCGCGGCACGGTCGGTTCGTGTCAACATTCAAGACCCTCCGCTCTTCGATGTTTCCAATCCTGTCTTCCCAGCCAACGGGTCTACCGGAGTTTCGAGGACACCGGCCTTGGAAGTCAGCGTATCGGACCCCGAAGGTGACAGATTTTACGTGGTTTATGAAATCGCGGAGGCACCGAATGGGCCTTGGCGTCTATTCACCAAAGTAGGAAACCCGGATTTCTTGAACGTAACGCGCTTGGATCCGTCCGAAATCAATCCGCCGCTGAAGCCGGATACCCGTTACGTGTGGCGGGCGTCCGTAATTGAGGAGGGCCGTGATCGAAATTATTACGGAGGCGCTTGGCCGACATCGCCCATCTGGGAATTCACCACCGAGAATGTCGCCGGTGCCTACTCGATTACTCAAGTCCAGCACCTGTCAGGTGAGATCAAGCCCTTCGAGCGGGTCACCTATCGGGTGACCGTGACGAACAGCGGAAATGGGGTGGCACCGACGAGTTTCGTGGAGGCGCTCTATGTGAAGAACAATCTTGAGCACCCCTTCCACTACAACGCGCCGGGCCATTTGCCGCTCCTGAATCCGGGAGAAAGTGCGACGACAGATGTCACCGTGTTGTTTCGAGACACGCCCTTCGGCGCGAGCAACGGAGTGACTTATGACAATGTTCTTGTTTCCGGGGCAAGCGTTCTTCGCTTCAGAGCGTCGCCCGTCGATGGAACTGGTGGGATTGCCTCGCATGATCTCCCCATCCACTACACTAATCAAGGGGGGCCAACCTTTGAGCTCTATGTCCGCGGACCTACGACCAACAATCCTAACTCACCTAGAGGTGGCTTCTTCGAAATCATTGCCGGGATCTCAGACGATATTCGGACGACGAGGGTGCTTATTGACTATCGGGTCAATCCGTCATCGCCGTGGCTGTTCTTGGACGAATTCACCGGGAACTCGAATCCTTGGTTTTCGTTCCAGACAACGAGCCACAGCGGCCCCACGGTTCCGGGCTCACAGAACTCGACGAACTGGACTTTCCCAGCCAACTGGGCTCCCACCTCCACCCTGCAGATCCGATTGACGGCCTTCGACGATGCGGGCGCCTACACCAGTGCGGTCTCAAGCCCCATGACGATCTACGATGACACTCTGGAAGTGGATGCGGGAGCGGTGCAATTTCCTTCCTACCGCCTCGGAGACGTCGCCATGCTCCCGCTGAATGTCCGTACGCCGATGTTGGTGAACGCCGTTTCGGTGGACTACGTCTACGGAAACTCCACGGTCCGGGTCTACAATCTGACCGACGCAAACGGAATCGATGTGCCGCCAGTCTTGGCCGTGACACTTCCGGTTAAGGAGGCACATGTGAACGCTGCAGCGAAGCTACGCGTGCAAGTGTCTGCCACAATCCCCGGCGTGGTTCAGCGAACCTCCTCCGACGAGAGCGACGGGACTTTTTCCGTGACCATGCCGGACTTGCCCGCGCCGTTCAATTCGGCCGTAACTCTCTTCAGTGAGAATTTTTCGTTTCCGCCTGGTTCCCTCTACCGGCAGGAAATCACCGAATCCGTCGCCTTGGATTGGGAGGGGGATTCGGTTGTCCACGCTGTCGTTCGGCAGAGCTATGGTTATAATTTTTCCGAAAACTATACAGGGGCGCCGGAGTTCACGGGTGATCAATCTTTTCATGTCCGATACAACCGTCAGAGCAACATTCTCGATCAAGTCTCGATGCCCGCCGGCTATCTCTGCGACGACGTAAAGGTGATTGGAGCAGCTCCCTACTTTCTCCTCCGGAATGGGAACGATCTTTACGTTACCTCACGAACGGGTGGCAATTTCGGCCCGCCTCAATTTGTTACTTCCATCGACGGCCTTCCGGCCAACCAAAACGCAGAGTTGATGAGGCGGGGAAATGAACTGTATTTGACCTGGCAAGCGAACACCTCTCAAGCGGGAGCAAACTGGCGGCATCGGCTGAAAAGGATTCTCCCAACCGTTGGACCGGTGGTGGAGCACCCCATTCGTATTGATGGCAACCATCTCGACTACGGCAGCCACTTGAACACCGCGCAGGGACTCTATTCGTTGAACCCCGACCTTACTGCCGCGACTCCTGTGGTAATCTGGTCCTACGGGGGCAATGGTGCTCGCTTTTCAAGCCTGAATCCGGAGATCGTAGGATTGCGGTTCGGCTACCAGGATCACCATTTCATGGACTTCGTGTCACCGGCGGGGACTTTCACGCGGTGGGACTCTTTCATCGAGGATCCGTTCGTGAAGGTGTTCGCTGACGTGGCCTTGAGCCTTGGAAAGGGGAATCCATATGGTCCTCCGGGTGAAGATGGCCGCCTGGTTGCGATCCGGCGGAACCTTTCGACGTCGAGTCAGGAGCGCGTGGTTTTCGGCGATCCGGGTATTGACAATTTCAGCCCCATTCAGAGGCGCATCGCAATCACCGATTCGAAATGGATGGCGGTGGCGTGGCGGCGGCAACTCGCCTTCGGTTACTTTGGGGCGGACCTAATTGCTCCAGAAGTTCAGATCACGGCCGAAGACGATCTTTTTGTTCCGGGTGAGCCCAAGACGCTCGAGTGGAACGTATCCGATAACTTGGGCCAACTTTCGGAAGTGAGAGTTTTCCAAATCGCTGGGGGAACCTCAACCGAACTCGCAAGATACAACTCAAGTATTCCCACCAGTCTGACCCATAATTTCGGTTCATCGGGACGCCTGATCGTCCGGGTTGTTGCTCTCGACAGTTCTGGCAACGCCGGTGTCGACGAAATGGTCCTCAATGAAGCCACAAACTTCACCTTGGACAGCTTTTCTGCTTCGACCTACGAAGTTCCCGTGGGCGTACCAGCGTTGTTGCAGTGGACCGGAACCCCGCAAGATTCCGTTCGGATTTTCGACGTTTTCACGAGGGATCAAGGTGAATCGGAGTGGACCCACGCCGGAAGTCACACGGGAAATTCTTGTCTTCTCGACACTACGCTGCTCGCGGGAGTGATCGAAGTTCGTTTGCAAAGCGGCGCGGTGTTCCGAGACCTTCCGCAGGCAATCCTTGTCACCGGAACAAGATTCGCCTTCCTCGAATCCAACGCATACCCGGCCACTGGAATCGCCTACTATAACCCCGATACACCGTCTATCTCGGTTCATTGGGGCAGCAATCAGGCGGTTTCCCCCGCCGTGAATTACCACGTCCTGGGACGGTGGGACGGCGCAGGGGCGTTCCAACTCTTGGGGACAACTTTCGACAAGACTCTGCGTGATCTCGACGTCACCGGCCATTCTTCCTTGGAGTGGAAGGTTGTGGCGCAGTGGCAGGGGCTCGAATTCGTCTCGACCAGCAAAGTCGTCGATCTCTCCGCTCTGCCAGAAGTTGCCGCTCCACAGACTCTTCTCGGCGGAGCGGCAACCGCAGCGCCATACGTGGAGGTTTCATGGCAGGAGATCCCGGGTGTGGAGAATTACGCTTTGTTCCGCCGCGACTCCAATAGCGGTACGGTGGAGGAACTGGCCCGCGTGGAAACTTCCCCCTATAAGGATCGAAGTATTCTCGATCGTCAAACATACTCTTACTCCGTCGGCACGATAATTGATGGCGAAGTCTCTGATCCTGGCGCGGAAAGCGCCATTCAGGTCGAACTTCCGCTGCCCTTGGGCATTCGGTTTGTAAATTCCGATCACGAACTCCTCACCGGGAATTCCAACACGATTCAGTGGACAGTTTCGCTCCCGCCGGGTCTCTCGGAGGTCTTTCAGTCCTATGATCTACAGCTTCGCAAAGCCAACGGGACAATTGCAAGAACGTGGTCTCATGTTCCAGATGCGGGAACGGGCTCCGAGGTCTCACTTGATGGACTCGTCTATGGTCAGGGTTACATCTTTGAATTGTGGGCGAAGAACTTCGCGGGAGAGCGCCTTTCGATCCTCCCAGTTCGCTTGCATTTCTCAACCGGAATTGACAATCGGGTGATCAGTAGCGGGCCTGTTGTTGACCGCATTTCCGTTGACGAGTTCGGGTTTACTCTCGCTTGGAATGCTGTGGCGAACGCCGATTTCTATGACGTCTTCCGGCGAAGGAATGGCTCGACCGCTTTGGAGTGGTTAGGCAGGTCTTCGACGGCCGAATTCAGCGACAGCAGTGATCAATGGATCGACGGGGCCTCCTATGTGATCCGGGCGGGAAATGGCGCAATGGGAGTCAATTCGGTGGCGACGCAGCGTTTGTACCTGCCCTTTGGGCAATCGCTTGATGGCACAGGCCGGGTGTGGAGAACGGGCGGGGATCTTCCCTGGCATGTCGTCAATTCCGACGAGGCTGGGGATGGCGTTTCCGCGGCATCGAGTGGCACGATTGGCAACGAAGAGGAAAGTTGGATTGAAACGACCGTTACCGGACCAGGAGTGGTGCGATTCTCATTAAAGGTTTCATCCGAAGGTGGCCAGGATCTTGCCCGTGTTTTGGTGTCCGGAACCGAGGCTCTCGCAATGAGTGGCGAAGTCGAATGGATGCGCAGAAGTATTTTTGTGCCCCGTGGGACACACGCTCTCCGCTGGATTTACGAGAAGGACGCTGCAGATTCGAGCGGCGACGATTCTGTCTGGCTCGATCAAGTTGAGTTCGTCCCGTCTCGTGCACCGGTCGTGCGTGTTTGGACCCCAAGAATCGTTCGGACATCCCGCGGATCGATTCGAGTGACAGGGGCCGCTTCGGACCCCGATGGCGACCTCGCCTGGGTGAGATTCAGGGTCACAAGTCGCGGAAGCGGTCCATGGCGGGCGGCGTCAGGCACGTCTTTCTGGCGTGCAAATGCAATGGTGAAACCCGGGAACAACCTCATCCAAATTCTTGCAGGAGACAGGGCTGGGCTCCGCTCGCGAGTTCAACAAGCTCGGGTTATTCGACGGTAGTCTCTCCGCGAGATGCGAGCCGTTTCCAAAATTGCCCGACTCGACCACGTGGTCCCGCTGCATTGTGGGGGTTTAGACGTTGAATCCAATTCTCCGCCGGATACCGGATTTCCCGCCGTGCTTCTCCTTCGCCGCCTTCGCCCGCCTGACCTCCCGTACCAGTATCTCCTCCGTCACCAGCCACTTCGCCGGGTCAGGATCACGGCTGCCGGCGTGGATGGCGTTGAGACAGATGTTGAGAATGTCCCCGCCGCTGAGACCCCGGCTTTGGAGCGCGAGATTTCGCAGATTGGCCTTCACCCGCTCCGGGTTGGGTAGATGAAGGGCGAACAGCTCCCGCCGCATGGAGAGGTTGGGGAGGCGGAACTGGATGTGCCGCTGCACCCGCCGGAGCAAGGCATCGTCGTAGTTGCCGAACAGGTTTGTGGTCATGATCACCACGCCTTCGAAGCGGTCGAGTTCCTGCATCAGGCAATTCCGGTTCTGGTTGATCGAGGTCGCGCAGGATTCGTCGAGACTGACCCGCTTGGAAAGCAGGCTGTCGGCCTCGTCGAGGAAGAGGACGGCACCATGATGGGTGGCACGCTCGAAGGCGCGGCTGATGTGTTTCGCGGTGTCGCCCAGATACTTCGAGATCACCGACGAATAGTCCACCTGATAGAGCGGTCGGTCGAGCCGATGCGCCACGCCCAGGGCAGCGCGCGTCTTCCCGGTTCCGGGCGGGCCGTAGAAGTTGAGGATGCAGCGACCTCGCTGCGGCTGGAGTCGGCTGATACTCCAGACCTCCTCCAACTGGTCGCGGATCTGGATGGCACGAAGACCATCGAGGATTTGCTGCTTCACTCCACGATGGAGGATCAGACCGCCGATCTCATGGCGGGGTTCGGGGCGGACGAGGACGCCCACTT
>CALDKL010000613.1 GCA_937898895.1 uncultured Verrucomicrobiae bacterium
GGGCGGTGCTGGATGCGATGATGTCCGATGAGCGGTTTGCGTTTGCGCCCGAGCTTCATGACGAGGAAATAGAACAGAGGTGTGAGGAGCAGCCCGAAGACAGTCACCCCGATCATGCCCGCGAAGACGGCCGTCCCCATGGCGCGACGCATCTCTGCCCCCGCTCCGGTCGAGACCACGAGAGGAAAGACGCCCGCGATAAAGGCGATCGAGGTCATCAGAATGGGACGCAGGCGCAGGCGGCAGGCCTCAAGGGCCGCTTCAAGCGGAGAGAGCCCGTGATCGTTTTTCTCTTTGGCGAACTCGACGATGAGAATGGCGTTTTTGCAGGCAAGTCCGATCAGCACAATAAATCCGATCTGGGTGAAGATGTTGTTGTCGCCTCCGCTGAGATGGACGCCGATGAGAGCGAAGAGAAGGCAGAGCGGCACGATGAGGATTATCGCGAGAGGCAGGCGGAGGCTCTCGTATTGTGCGGCGAGAACCATGAAGACCAGGAGGATGCAGAGAGGATAGATGAAGACGGCCGTATTCCCCGCAATGATCTTTTGATAGGTCAGTTCGGTCCACTCGAACTCAAATCCCGCCGGGAGCACCTTCTTCGCGATCTCCGAGATGACGGCCTCGCCCTGACCCGAGCTGAGCGGCGGCAGGGGCGCACCGTTGAGATCGGCGGCGAGATAGCCGTTGTAATGGGTGACCCGGTCGGGACCGAAGCTCTCTTTCACCTGCACGAGGGAGCCGATCGGCACCATCTCGCCCGCCTGGTTGCGAGTCTTGAGACGGGTGATGTCCGAAGCATCGTCGCGGAACCGCTGCTCGGCCTGGGCAACGACCTGGTAGGTGCGTCCGAATCGATTGAAGTCGTTCACGTAAAGGCTGCCGAGATTGATCTGGAGGGTCTCGTAGAGATTGGCGAGCGGCACCCCCTGGGCTTTGGCCTTTTCCCGATCCACCTCGGCCTCGAGCTGCGGCACGTTGACGGTGTAACCCGAATAGACCTGGGCGAGCTTGCCGCTCCCATAGGCCGCTCCGACGAGTCCCTGGGTGGCCCGATAGAGCGCCTCATAGCCCTGGTCGCCACGATCTTCGATCATCAGCTTGAAGCCTCCGGTGGTGCCGATGCCATTGACCGGCGGCGGCTGCAGCACCAGCACCATCGCATCCTGGATGGCGGAAAACTCTCCGTTGAGCTGGTTGGCGATCACCGGGCCGCTCAACTCGGGAGTGGTTCGATCCTCAAAATCTTTCAAACCCACAAACACGATCCCGCTGTTCGGACTGACGGTGAAGCCGTGGATGGAAAGCCCCGGAAAGGCAATGGCATCCTTCACTCCGGGATGCCTCAGAGCGATCTCGGACATGCGCCGCATCACCTCGTCGGTGCGATCAAGCGAGGCTCCGTCGGGAAGCTGGGCAAACCCGACAAGGTATTGTTTGTCCTGGCCCGGAACAAACCCGGTTGGCACGATCTGAAATCCTTTCGCCGTCGCCCAGACGAGGCCAACGTAGAGGATGACTGCGATGGCACCGAATCGGATGATGCGTTTCACCAGGCCGACATAGGCCCGCGAGGACCAATCAAAGAATCGATTGAAAGGCCGGAAAAACCAGCCAAAGAGCCCATCGATGATACGCGAGAGGAGATCTCGTTTTTCTCCGTGTCCCTGAAGGAGCAATGCCGAAAGGGCCGGACTGAGAGTGAGGGAATTGACTGCCGAAATCACCGTAGAGATGGCGATGGTGACGGCGAACTGTTTGTAAAACTGGCCGCTCAGCCCGCTGATGAATGCCGTCGGGATGAATACGGCGCAGAGCACCAACGCAGTGGCGACAATGGGTCCGGTCACCTCGCCCATCGCCTTTTTCGTCGCCTCGAGCGGGGCAAGCCCTTCGCGGATATTCCGTTCCACGTTCTCCACGACGACGATGGCGTCATCGACGACGATGCCGATGGCGAGAACGAGCCCAAAGAGGGACAGATTGTTGATGCTGAACCCAAGCAGGTGCATCACTCCGAAGGTGCCGATGAGCGACACGGGTACCGCGACGAGCGGGATGATCGAGGCACGCCAGGTCTGGAGGAAGAGCACGACGACAAGGACAACGAGAACAATCGCCTCGAGGAGGGTGTGGATGACGGCGTCGATCGATTTGCTCACAAAGACAGTGGGATCGTAGGCGATGGCGTAATCAACATCCTCGGGGAACTTCTTCTTCAGATCCTCCATCGTGCTCCGGACGGCCTGCGAGACGGCCAAGGCATTGGCCCCGGGAAGCTGGAAGACACCCATGCCGACGGCCTTTTTGTTGTCGATGAGACTCCGCATCGCATATTCGGCACTGCCCATCTCGGCCCGGCCGACATCGCGAAGCCGGAGCTTTTCACCGTGCGGCCCGGTCTTGACGATGATGCCCTCGAATTCCTCTTCGGTGACGAGGCGCCCCTTTGCATTCACGGTCAGCTCGAAGGGTGCGTTTTTCATCGGCTGCTGCCCAATCGTGCCGGCCGCAACCTGAATGTTCTGCTCGCGAATCGCGTTGACGATGTCGCCCGCCGTGAGTCCTCGCGCAGCCGCTTTGTCAGGATCAATCCAGACGCGCATCGCGTATTCACCTCCGCCGAAGATCTGGACCTGCCCCACCCCGGAAAGGCGAGAAAGTTCATCCTTTACGTTGAGGGTCGCGTAGTTCCTCAGATAAATCTCTTCATACCGGTTGTTCGGCGAGAAGAGATGCACGACGAGAGTCATGTCGGGCGAGGACTTCACCGTGACGACGCCAAAGCGGCGCACCTCCTCGGGAAGTTTCGGCAAGACCTGGGCAACACGGTTCTGCACCTGGACCTGAGCGAGGTCGAGATCAGTCCCGACCTTGAAGGTCACGGTCAGGGTCATGGTCCCGTTCGCGGTGCTCTGCGAGGACATGTAGAGCATGTTCTCGATCCCGTTGATGGTCTGTTCGAGCGGCGACGCGACGGTCTCGGCGATGGTTTTCGGATTCGCCCCCGGATAATTCGCCGTGACGATGACCGTGGGAGGCGCGACATCGGGATACTCCGACACGGGAAGCTGGAACATCGAAATCGCTCCAAGCACGAGGATGAGCAACGATAGCGTCCCCGCAAACACTGGGCGCGTGATGAAGTAGGAGGAAATACTCATCGTGGGTAGTTCTGTCAGGGCTCCCCTCTCACGGCTGTTCCGCTTTCACGACCTTTTCGCCAGTGGGCGGTGTCTCCACAGGCTGCACCGGCATGCCGGGTTGCGGGAGTCGCGCCATGCCATTGACGATGATCTTTTCTCCCGCTGTCAATCCGCTGCGGACGATGCGCTTACCTTCAATCTCGGGGCCGATCACGACCGGCTTGTAGACGGTGCGATTCTCCGGGGTGACACCGAGAACATATTTGTTCGCCTGATCGGTGAGGATAGCCTTGGCATCGACGAGGAGAGCCGCGTATTCGGGGGTCATGGGCAACCGCACCCTGGTGAAGAGGCCCGGAGTGAGCCGCCCGTCAGGATTGGGCAGCTCGCAGCGCACCACCATGCTGCCGGTGGCGGCGTCGAGACGGTTGTCGAAGGATTCGATAAACCCTTTGTGCGGGAACTCCGCCTCATCGGCGAGTTGCACCTCGACAGGGACACGTCCCTTTTCGTCGAGGTAGAGTTTGCCTTCGTGTTTGAGTGCCTGGAGGCGGAGGAGACTCTGCTCGTCGATGTCGGTGTAAACATAGACCGGGTCAACCGTAACGATCGTGGTGAGCAACGTAGTCCCGGCGGTGACAAAATTCCCGTTCGTGGTGATGGCCCGACTGATGCGTCCGCTGATCGGTGCCTTCACTTCGGTATGCTCCATCTCGATCTCGGCACCGTGAAGACTCGCTCGGGCGGACTCGACCATGGCCTGACTCTGCAGCCAGGCGCTCTCGCGGGTCTCCGCCTGTTCGGGAGCGATCGCCCGTGCCGCGAGGAGTTGGTTGACGCGGTCATATTCGCGCTTTGCCATTGTCGCGGCCGCTTCAGTTCGACTCAGCTCCGCCCGAGCCACCCGCAGGCGTGTCTCGAAGGCTCTCTGGTCAATCGTGAAAAGAATCTCCCCTTCCTTCACGATCTCTCCGGCCTCGAAATGCACCTGGGTGATGTATCCCGAGACGCGAGGTCGCAGCTCTACCGTCTCGGTCGCCTCGACCCGCCCGGTGAACGCCTCCCATTCGACGAGCGTGCGACTCTCCACCGAGGCAAGGGTGACCTGGGTCGGCGGAGCGCTGTCGCCCTGAGACGCTCCCGGTGGCGGGCCGCACGAGATGAGGAGAAAAGCGGGAGCGAGAAGATACGTGAATTTCATGAAGCGAGGAAAAGAAGAAAAAGGGAAACGGCCCGTTGGGTGTGCCTGTCAGGGAGGCGCAGTCGTTCCCGTGAGAAGATGAAGGGCACCCGCCTCGAAATCGTCGAGTGGTCCAAGGTCGTTTTTCATGCGCGCGTGGAGGAGCAAGCCCTCACTGAAGGCAAAGACCATGCGCGCCAACATCCCAGGGTCCCCCGGCACCATCGATCCATCCTCCTGACCGGCACGGATCGCGGATTCGTAGTAGGCGAGGAACTGTGCAAGGATCTCCTGCAACCGATCGCGCAACTCCGGATCCGTCGTCGCCACCTCCGCCCCGAGGGAGTGAACGGGGCATCCGAGGACGCGACCGTGCTTCTCCAAAAGTTGCTCCTGTTCTTCGCGAAATTCCCGGAAACAGCTTCGAATCCTCTCGAGCGGAGGAATCGTGTGTGAAAAGATTTCATCGAGATGAATCCGGTGCTCTTCCCATCCGTGATCAATCGCGGCGAGAGCAAGGACCGACTTCGACTCGAAAAAATGATAGAAACTGCCTTTCTTGACGCCCGCCCGCTCACAAATGTGATCGACCGAGGTGCGCCCATAGCTCCCCGTCCAAATCAATTCTTTCATCGCCTCGAGAAGACGCTCCCGGGCATCGCTGACTCGTCCCATTGACAGCACTTTGGCGAAAGTAGACGAACGGTCAACTATTTTTCATTGAGCAACCCTGGAATCTCTTCCTGGGCAAAATCGAGAAATGCCCGGAGCCGTTCCGTGGAGTGTCGGCCCGCCGCGTATCCGGCGTAGAGATGGATCGAAGGCATCTCCACCCCCGGCAGAAGCGGAACGAGGCGACCTTCGGCGAGGTCTCTTTCCGCGATCCAGCGGGGTAGCAGGGTAAACCCGGCCCCGGCGACGGCGGCCTCCCGGAGCGCTGTGACGGTGTCGAGCAGGAGGACCGGGCGGACCGTAATTTCCCTGGTGCCCGCCCCCGTTCCGACGGTGACCCGACTGCGCAGATCGAAATGCGGCTGCAGCACGCCGAGCCACGGCAGGCGCGGAAGATCGTCGGGGGAAGCAGGAGTGCCGCATCGCGCGAGCAGCGATGGGGCTGCCGTGAGAACCCGAGGCAGGGCCGCGATTCGACGCATCACGAGACTCTTGTCAATCGGGTCGCCCACGAGAAAGCCGCAGTCGAATCCCTCTTCGATAAACTTGAGAGGACGGTTGATCAGATGCATTTCCGCCGTGATTTGCGGATGGAGGCCCAGAAACCGGGCCAGCGCCCGAGACAGAATCCATTGCCCGACATCGACGACCGAGACGATGCGGAGATGCCCCTGCAGCGTATCCCGTTCGGCCAGGAGCTTCTGACGCGCCCGCTCTGCCGCAGCGAGAAGACGCCTCGCCTCCGGCAGAAAGACTCGGCCCGCCTCCGTCAGGCTCATACTGTGGGTATCGCGGCGGACAAGGGGCAGATTCACGGATCGCTCCAGCGCCTGAAGCTGCCGACTGAGGGTTGGTTGGGAAATCCCCAGCACTCTCGATGCCGCTGAGACACTGCCGCTCTCGGCCACTTGCACAAAAGCGCGAATCTGTTTCAGATCGTCCAAACTTGTCATTCGTTTTTAGCATAACGGATATACGGAATCGTGTCGGTGTTTTTTGTGAGGAAACGCCATTTCTATCGTAACTAGGATCATGACCGTCTTCGGAAACAAATCCTGTCCGACGAGAACCCAATTTCTGCTGGCATTGTTGCCGTTCTTTTTGGGGATGGGGTGCGGGCGTTCCGGAACCTCCTCCCCGGAACACCCCGCCTCACCCCCTCCGAAGGTCACCATCACGACTCCGGAGATGCGCGAGATCATCGACTGGGATGTTTTTACGGGACGCCTGGCCTCCCCCGAGACCGTCGAGATCCGTGCCCGGGTCGCGGGATACCTCGAGAAAGTTCATTTCACGGAAGGGGCCGAAGTGAAGAAAGGCGATCTCCTCGTCACGATCGATCCGCGTCCCTATCAGGCCATCGTCGAGCGCATGGAGGCCCGCGTCACGAGCGCCCGGAGTCGCTCCGAACTGACTGCCAAGGAACTGGCGAACGTCGAAAA
>CALDKL010000614.1 GCA_937898895.1 uncultured Verrucomicrobiae bacterium
AATCCCTCGAAACGACCGTTCCGCCCCCACTCCTGCCGCTTTCTCCCTCATTCGAATTGCCGGAATGGGGGGCGGAACCGATCGAGGAAGTCGATCTGCCGCCCAACCCCGCAAATCCGTCCGACCTGCGGACGGAGACGGAGACCGAGACTTCGTCGGTTCCGCTGCAGACGCCCCTTTCGACTCCGGTTTCGCGCCGCCAGGTGGGTCCGAGGAACGAATGGGGCGAGGAAGCATCGTCGCAATCCCTGCACGAAGGATCCTTCGCGAAGCTGTTTGCTCAACAGACCTCGGCTCCGGAAACTCCGGTCGCTGAAAGACCTTCGGAGACCTCATCCCCGGCATCAACCGCATCGTCTGCCTCCTCGAGCAATGAGGGTTTTGAAGCGCTGTTTGACGGCGGGGGCAGGGAAGGTCGCGAGGAAAAGGGGATCAGCAGAACGATGATCGTGATGATCGCGTCGGTGGTGGCGGTGGCCATCATCGCCGGCGTCGGAGTCATCCTCGTGATCAATTCCTTCCTCGGTGGATTCTCTCCGGCGGAGGCGTATCAGGAATCCGAGGCGGAAGCCGCCCAGGAGGTGTCCCAAAAATCGGGGGTAAAACCTCGCATCCCGACATCTGCAGAGACGGCTTCGGCACCCGATTTGTCGATCCAGGATGCTCCTGCAATCGTCGATCCCCCGGCAGTATCCCGCGATAGCAAGAGTCCTGCCCCCGAAGCCGATGCCCCGGCGCTCTCCTTCGATGAAAAGGTGCAACAGATGGTGAACGGACGCGGAGGATCGGTCATCGGGTCCCCGAGTCTCGATATTGTTGAGAAACCGCTCAATGACTTCAATGGCACCACGGCGGCAGCCCGGTCGGCCGCTCCTCCGGCTTCCACGGCCTCCGCCGCGCCCCCCAAGGCGGAAGGGACCCCTCCGCCCCCGGCTCCTGCCCCTCCGGCGGATCCGACATCGGTTGCGAACTCGGCTTCATTGACCACGAATCCTCCTTCATCGCTCGGGGCGACCCCGGAAAGTGCCGTCGCTGCTGCTGCGGGAACGATTGGGGCCGGTAGTCCGCCGCCGTCCACCACGCCTGCCGCGGCCACCGTTGCGAAAGATCCGAATTATCACCCACCCGATTCCTTTGCGGCACCGGCTCCCGAAGACAAGAGCACTCTCGGCAAGACCCACGACCTCATCGACGCCTTTCTCCGCGCCCCCGATGTCGCGACCCGGCTGAAGTACACCTACCAGGGAGACAGTTTGCGAGCGGCGGTGGAGGATTACCACAAGAAGTGGCCCTATGTGCGTTTTGGCCGGTATTCGCTTCAACTCTATCAGATGGAACTCGACGCCTCGATCGGTGGTCCCTATTGGGTTTTCATCGTCTCGACCAGCGACGAGGCCGAAGGATTTCCTTTCATCGTCCGGACGGAAAACGGGTTGCTCAAAGCGGATTGGGAGATTTTTGCCGAGTTCAGCGATCGTCAGTTCCTGCGCTTCCGCGATGGGAAGATGTCTCCGCCGGCGACGTTCCGGCTCATTCTGGAACGCTTCACTGACTATTACGGCAGTGATCGCGAGGCCTTCACCGACCTGGGGAATTACCTGGTCTATCAGGTCTATCCGCCCTATGGCGAAACGGAGTTCTCTGAGTTCGTTTTCGTGAAAAAGGATTCCGATCTCGGCAAAAAGCTCGACAAACTGGTCGGTATTGGCGACGAACCGCTTGCAGTCGTGGTCACGCTCGATCAACAGCCCTTCGCCCACGGAGTAAAGCACTACGTTGTCACCGAATTGATCACGGAAGGCTGGTTCCGCTGAGTGGTGTGGCGGCAGCAACATGGAGAGTGCCATCGACCGATTCATCCGCCACCTCGCGGTGGAGAAAGGACTCTCCGAAAACTACCAGCTCTCGGTACG
>CALDKL010000615.1 GCA_937898895.1 uncultured Verrucomicrobiae bacterium
CAAGGAGGACAAGACCTCCTATCGCACCTTTGATCGCTTTGTGCGCGAACGCATGCGCCGAGCTTCCGAATTGAACCAGCCGGCCCCGGCGGGACATTTCCTCCGGGAGTTTGGCCAGAGCGACCGCGAGTTGATCGAAAACGGTAGTCGTGATGCCTCCGTCACCCAGGCCCTTGCCATGCTCAATGGCCCCATCCTTTCCGCAGTGACGAATCGCTACTCCGTTCTTATGCGCGACATGAAAGGCGAGAATTTCGAAGATCGTCTCGAAACGGTCTACCTCACCATGCTCAGCCGCCGTCCCACTCCGGAAGAGGTGAGCGTGTTCCGCGAAGCATGGTCCGCTGATCCCGAGATGGCCACGGTTTCCGGCATCGTCTGGACCATGCTCAACACGCGGCAGTTTCTGTTCATCCAGTGAACCATCTGACCACGGTCCTACCAGAGGTGGCCCCGACTTCCCTCCTCCCTCTTTGAAAACGATTGTTCACGAGTTTGCACACGAATTTGCTTATCCCCACACTAGCATGAAGCCCAATACCGATCTTTCCCGACGACATTTCGTTGCCCGTGCCGCCCAAACCTTCCTGGGGGTCAGCGCTGTCGGCGGTTTTCCCGGACTCGCAGGCGCCGCTGGAGCGGGAGCCTCCACCGCTCGCCAGATCGCGACGGCCAAACGGGTCATCTACCTCTACATGGACGGTGGCATGTCCCACCTGGATACCTTTGATCCCAAACTCGATGCCGAGGTGATGGGCCCGACCAGGCGGATCGATACGAAGGTCGACGACATCAAACTCTCGGACAACTTGCCTCTCCTTGCCAAACGAGCCGACCGTCTCGCCCTGGTCAATTCGATGATTTCCACACAGGGTGCACACAAGCAGGGAAATTACTACATGCATACGAGCTACGAGATCCGCAGCTCGATCCGCCATCCCGCGATGGGGGCCTGGTTCCTCAAGTTCAACGGGCGCGACAATCCTTCGCTGCCCGGAAACGTCATGATCGGGAACAGTTCCCAACATCCCGGTGCTGGGTTTTTCGAGGCGAGCCTCTCTCCGCTCCTCATCGGCGATCCCGAAGGCGGCTTGCAGAACAGCGGAATGGCACGCGGCATGACCGAGGAGCGTTTCGATTTCAATCGATCCATCGCCGAGAAGCTCGACGCACCCTTTGTCGCGAAATACGACCAGAAGAACGTTCGGGCCTACACCGACATGTATTCCGATGCGATCAAGCTGATGCGCAGCAGAGACCTCGTTGCCTTTGATCTTTCAGATGAACCCGAGGCGATGAAGGAGCGCTATGGGAAAAACTCCTTTGGCCAGGGCTGCCTTCTCGCCCGCTGCCTTCTCGAGCACGGGGTCCGTTTCGTCGAAGTCTCCATGGGAGGATGGGACACCCACAATTCCAATTTCGTCAACGTGCCCGAGAGAGCCGGAATCCTCGAC
Source organism: uncultured Verrucomicrobiae bacterium (assembly GCA_937898895.1). GTDB lineage: Bacteria > Verrucomicrobiota > Verrucomicrobiia > Verrucomicrobiales > DEV007 > Arctic95D-9. The sequence goes on from CALDKL010000615.1 coordinate 1,455, forward strand.
GCGGCGTTCTCCACTCTGCTCGACGATCTGGACCGACGCGGACTCCTCGATGACACCCTCGTCGTCCTCGCCACCGAGTTCGGACGTACTCCCGAGGTCAACACGAATGAGGGACGCGACCATCATCCCCAGGCCTTCACCTGCGTTCTCGCCGGTGGCGGAGTGAGGGGAGGCACGGTCTATGGCAAGACCGATGAACGCGGTGCGAAAATTCTCGAGAAGCCCGTCAAGGTGCAGGACTTCAATGCTACCATCGCCTACGCCCTCGGTCTCCCCCTCGACCAGGTCCTCTATTCCCCGAGCATGCGCCCCTTCACCGTCGCGGACAAGGGCCAGCCTCTGGTGGATTTGTTCGGGTGAAGCGAAGGAAGTGGATTTTTTCACAGCCATCGCACATCGGGGGCGCGATTGAAGTCGACTGCCGGGTTTTGAACCATCGCAACAGTAGCCTCATGGGGGCGCATCGGCCTTCCAACACTCGCTCTCGGGCCTCCACGAAAAAGACTGACAAACGCCCCCACGGGAAACCCACCCCGGACGGCCAGCCAATCAGGCCCCGTCTTGCGTCAGTGCAACCTTGTGGGATGACGGTGATTTTTTTGAATGGATCGAAGCCCTCATCCGTCCAAGGGAAGGAATTCCTCGTTTTCGCGCGGAGTCACCTCTCTTATTGAATCATGAAACAGCCCCTGAAACTCTGTCTGCTCGCCCTTTCCGCCCTGACTCTCGCCTCTTGCACGCCAGGAGAACGGGGAGCCCTCATCGGTGGTGCCCTCGGTGCGGGAACCGGTGCCCTCATCGGAGATGAAACCGGAGCCCTCGTCGGCGGTGCCATTGGTGCCATCGCCGGTTCCGAGATTTCCAAAAACCGCGCTGCTCGCAACCACTACTACGGTAATCCCGGGTACAACAACCAAGGCTACCCGCCAAACCATGGTGGTTACGGTGGTTACCGGGGCTACTGAGCGATTCAGCGAAAAGCCTCCGAGAAGGGTGGAGCGGGGTGGCGTGGTCTCCCGCTCCTCCTGTCTTGCGGGGTTGTCGAGGTGCTCAAACGGTTCTCAGTTTGAAGAAAACCGTTGCCAGCGGCGGCACCTCGATCTGAATCGACCAGGGACGCCCGTGTGAATCCTGGGCACGGGCGGGAATGCCTCCGGCCGATCCGACGTTCGAGCCTCCGTAGAGAGCGGAATCCGTATTGAGGATTTCTTCGTAAAAGCCTCCGTCCGGCACCCCGAGACGGTAACCGGAGCGCGGCACCGGCGTCGCATTGACCAATACCACGATGGTCTCGCCGCGACGGCTTCTCCGGAGGAAGCTGAAGAGACTGTGTTTGGCATCGTTGTGGTCGATCCACTCGAACCCGCCGGGTTCGTGGTCGAGTTCATGAAGAGCCGATTCGCTGACATAGACGCGGTTGAGATCGCGCACGAGCCGCTGCACGCCGCGGTGTTCATCAAAATCGAGGAGATGCCAGGGAAGGCTCCGGGAGTAATTCCACTCCTCGGATTGTGCAAAATCGAGTCCCTGGAAGAGCAGTTTCTTTCCGGGATGGGCGAACATCCATGCCAGGAAAAATCGGACGTTCGCCATCTGCTGCCATCGGTCTCCCGGCAT
>CALDKL010000616.1 GCA_937898895.1 uncultured Verrucomicrobiae bacterium
CGGAGCGCACGGCATCATTTCGGGACTGACCGACAAAACCGCATCGGTGAAATTGGCCGAAGGACTCAGCATCAAATTCGACCGCAGCGCCATCGCCACCGTCGTCGATCCCAAGGCAAAGGATGCCGCCGAGGAGAAAACCGAATCCAAAGCCTGATCCCGTTCCCACTCCCCCCGCTACCCCTCAGCGAATTTTCTCATGCAAGCCTCCCCTGAAACGGCTCCCTCGACTCCGGCTCCCGCCGCACCTGCACCCGCCGCACCTGCACCCGCCGCACCTGCACCCGCCGCACCTGCGGTGACAGCGCCCGCTGCATCTCCCGCACCTGCACCCGCTGCGACAGCGCCTGCTTCGTCTCCTGCGCCCGCTGTCCCTACCCCTGCCGCGACTCCGGCGCCCCCCGCCCCATCCACCCCGGAAAAATCGGCTCCCGCCCCCGCTTCCAAAACCGTCGAAAAGGCCATCGAAACCGTAAAGCCGAAAACTCCCTCCGACGCACCCGCCGCCGAAACAGCGGCCAAGGCCCCGGGACTCTCTTCGAACTGGGTCTTCCTCATTGGCCTTGGCCTGCTCACTCTCTTCGTGATGTACTTCGCCGCCGATGGCGAGCGGCGGAAGCGCCTCATCGGAACCTTTCTCTCCGTTATCTTCGCGGCCATCAGCGTCTGGGTCTACCAGAGCCTCGGCATGGAAAAGGGCATCGAACTCCAGGGCGGTATCTCTATGGAGATCAAGATCCAGCCAGGCGAGGGCAAGACCGTCAGTCCCTCCACCCAGCAGCAGGCGATCAAGGTCCTCACGGAACGTCTCAATGCCCTCGGCACCGCCGACATCCTCATCGCCCCGCAGGGGAACGACGGAATCTTCCTGCAAATGCCCGGCGTAGGGCAGGAGAAGCTGAAGGAAATCCAGGCCGCCCTCGAGAAGGTGGCCCAACTCGAGTTCTCCATTCTCCATCCCCAGAGCCAGACGCTTGCCCAGCAGGTCGCCAACGGGGCCGAGGTGGTTCCCGGCTACGAAGCCCTCCCCTACGCCGAGGAAAAAGACAAGGAAGGCAAGCCCCTCCCAGTGCGCTACGGCCTCGTCAAGATCAAGCGCGACATGTCCGGCAAGAACGTCGCCAGCGCCGGCTACTACTACGGAAACGAAGGCGACTCCATCAGTGTCTCCTTCACCGGCGAAGGGGCCAAAATCATGGGGCCTCTCACGATGGAGAACCAGGGCCAGCCCATGGCCATCATCCTCGACAAGGTCATCCTCTCCTCTCCCGTCATCAAATCCCCTTTCTCTGATGGTTGCCAGATCACCGGCAACTTCACCCAGGAGGAAGCCCTCTCCCTCGCCTCCGCTCTCGAAAACCCCCTCGAGAATCCCATCGCGATCGAGTTCTCCAACTACATCTCCCCCACCATGGGTGAAGCCGCCGTCCGACAAGGCATCCTCTCCGGAGTCTGGGGCCTCGGGATCGTGCTCCTCTTCATGGTCATCTACTACCGTTTTGCCGGTATCGTCGCCGTCATCGGGCTCGGATCCTGTCTTGCCATCATCTTTGGCACGATGTCTCTCTTCCAGTTCACCCTGACCCTGCCGGGCATTGCCGGGATCATCCTCACCATCGGCATGGCGGTCGACGCGAACGTGCTCATCTACGAACGACTCCGCGAGGAAATGGCCGCTGGCAAGACCCTCAAGACGGCCATCGAGACCGCCTATGATCGCGCCTTCTCCGCGATCTTCGATTCGAACCTCACCTCGCTCTTTACCGCCATCATTCTCTACTACGTTGCCGACGGCACCGTGAAGGGTTTTGCCGTGACCCTCGTCATCGGTATCGTCGCCACTCTCTTCGCCGCTCTCATCGTCACCCGCGTGTGCTTCGGTTGGGTCATGAACACGAAGTTCTTCACCAAGCTCACCTTCCTCAATTTCATCCCTTCCCGCCAATTCGATTTCCTCAGCCAGGCTCGTCCCTGGATCATTGGGTCCAGTGCCCTCGTCCTTCTCTCCATTGTCGCCGTCGCCATCATCGACCCGCGCGGAGTCGAACTCAAGGGCGGTGACTCCCTCACCATCCGCACGGAGGACAAGAGCGTGACCAAGGAGCGCGTCATTGCCACTCTCGAGAAACTCGACCTCGGAGCCGAACCCATCGTGCAGGAACAGCGGGCCGTCGGGGACGATGGCGAATTTTTCCTCGTCCGCTCGCCCGACAACACAGCCGCCAAAATCCAGGCGGAACTCGAGAAAGACCTCGGTATCCGGATCTCCGACACCACCGTCAGCTCCGTGGGATCCGCCGTCGGAAAGTCCATGCTCTGGAGTTCGGCCATCGCCCTCATCCTTGGCATGATCTCCATCCTGCTCTATGTCACCTATCGCTACGAGTTTGCCTTCGCCATCGGGGCCATCGCGGCTCTCGTCCACGACGTCATCGTTGCCCTCGGCATCGCCACCCTCCTCGGCCAGGAACTGAATCTCATCGTCATCGGTGCCCTCCTCACCATCGCGGGATATTCGATCAACGATACCATCGTCATCTTCGACCGCGTCCGCGAAGGTCTGCAGACGAAGCGCGGGGATGAGAAGGATATCATGAATTATTCCCTCAATCAGACCCTCGGACGCACCATCCTCACCAGTGCGACGGTCCTCTTCACCGTCGTCGTGCTGCTGCTCTTCGGGGGGCCCGGTCTGCGCAGTTTCTCGGTGGTCCTGCTCATCGGCATGATCGCGGGGGTCTACTCCACGCTCTTTGTCGCCTCCCCCATCGTGTTGTGGTGGGCGAAGAAATCCGGCACCAACCTCCGTCGCGCCGTCCTCGACACGGAGCAATCCAAAATCGAAGGCATCCCCTCCGCTCAAGCCTGAGGGGGGGGACGAGCGCGTCATCCTGAATCAATTTCGAGGTCGCGTGTCGAAAGCCTCACCAATGGCACTGCTGCGGAAGCCCTGATCGGGCAGGAATCGGATCGAGATCATTGCGATCGACGAAGCGGGCAACACCTCCCCGGCAACCCATCTGGAGGTGCTTCGGATCTGAACCATTCCTTCCCCAGCTCACCCTTCAATGACTTCGAGAAACTCCACCGGAGTCGTCGCCACGAGAAGGGCCTCCCGTTTCTCCGCCTGACTGACGAGTCGGGCGATCTGGCTGAGGAGCACGAGATGGGTCTCGGGCCGATCTGCGGGAGTGACGAGCAGGAAGAAGAGGCGCACGGCACCGTGCTCCTCATCGGAAAAGGCAATGCCCTCGGGGGACCGCCCAAGGACGACGAGCGGGGCCACGAGCTGATCGCAGCGGGCGTGGGGCAGGGCAATGCCGTTGCCGAGATCAGTGGAGATCTCTGCTTCCCGGGCGAAGACTCGCTCGCAAAGAATCTCCGCGTCGACTCCCTGTGGCAAAACGCTGTCGGGAATGGCGGAAACGAGTTCGTGAATGGCCTCTTCGCGAGTGGTGGCCTCGAGCACGGGAACCACCCCGCCGCGCACAACGGCTCCGGCAAGGGTCACGGATCCCGACGGGACACTGCGGGCACGAGCGAAAGCAAGCTCGACGCGGTCGAGCAAATGACCGCGAGTCACGATGCCGAGGTGGGTTTCCCCCTCGCGAATGAGCGCGATGCGTTCGTTGGCCTCACACATGCGGCGAAAGACTTCTCCAACGTACTCGTCGGATCGTGCCTCGAGCAGAGGGCGAATCAGCCCGGACCAGTCGTCGCGGGTGGACTCGGCGAGGAACTCCTCGACGAGGAGATACCCGAGGAGGTTTCCTCCCGAGGCGACGACGGGCAGCATCTGATGAGGCCCCTCGCCAATCTTCGCACGGGCCGACTCGCGGTCGAACTCGGCGGAGAGAGTGCGCACCCGATTCCAGGGCACCATGATCGTGCCGACATTCAGACGCCGGAGGTCGGGAAAGGTCTCGAGGGCGAGTTGAAAACGGATTTCCTCCAGCTTCACTCGGGCGGCATCCCGGTGGACGCCGGTGCCGGCGAGGACGAGCCGGGCGAGCGCGATCGCAGCCTCGGCCTCTTCGTAGACGGCCGCAGTGACACCGCTTTGCTCGAGTTCGCCACGTTCCCGCAGATAACGAGCGCGGACGACGACGCGGATTTCGGGATTCAGATTCCGCGCGGCGGTGATGATGGCGGCGCGCTGGGCGGCATCCGGCAGAGTGATCACGAGGTGACTGGCATCGGCAACCCCGGCCTCCTCGAGGATACGTTCGTTCGAGGCATCGCCGAACAGGGCGGCTTTCCCCGCTTCGCGCAGGGCCGAGACGGTGTCCATGTTCATGTCGATGACAACGGAGGGATTCCCGCTCTCATCGAGGACACGATGAACCGTGCGACCCACCGGACCATACCCGATCAGCAGGGCGACGGGACCTTTTTCCGGTGCAGCGGGATGGACTCCTTCCGAACCTGCCGAGGTCGCGGGTGCGATGGCGGCAAGGCGTTTCTCCCCACGCCGATTGAGGTAGGACCACAGACGCGGTTTCGAACGCAGGAAGGCCTCGATCAAGGGAATCCTGCGGAAGAGCAATGGATTGATCGTGATCGAAAGGATCGAGGCGGCGACGATGACATTGCTGCCGACCTCCGACATCAGCCCGTGACGTCCGGCCTGCTCGGAGAGGATGAAGGAAAATTCCCCAATCTGGCCAAGACCAAAGGCTACCGTAAGGGCGGTACGGACGGAATATCCCAGAAACGTGACAATCACGAAGGCACCGAGAGGCTTCACAAGGAAGATGATGCAGAGCGCGGCGAAGACCATGAGAGGTTCCTCAAGGAGAAATTGCGGATCGAAGATCATGCCGACGGAGACGAAGAAGAGCACCGCGAAGGCGTCGCGCATCGGCAGGGCATCGGCGGCGGCCTGGTTCGCAACAGGGGATTGGGCCACGACCATACCCGCGAGGAAAGCACCGAGGGCCATAGACGCACCGAAAAAGAAGTAGGAAGCGGCGGCCACGGCAATGGAGAAAACGAGCACACTCAGCGTGAACAGTTCACGAGAGCGCAGGCGGGCGACACGCACGAGGACACGCGGCACGATGCGCGAGCCAGCCCACAGGAAAACGAGAACGAGGACCACGAGTTTCAGGAAAGCGATGCCCAGGGTCCACCAGAGCGACCCGGATTCGGCAGGGACGAGAGGACCGGATTCGACGCTCACCTGACCACCAAGGACGGGGATGAGGACGAGGAGAATGACCGTCAACAGATCCTCCACGATGAGCCAGCCGACGGCGACGTGGCCCTCCGGGGTATTCATCGCATTGGCATCCATGAGCCC
>CALDKL010000617.1 GCA_937898895.1 uncultured Verrucomicrobiae bacterium
GTGAGAGGAACGAGCTTGGCGTGGGCGGCGAGAGGATTGCCGGTGTAGCCGCCGCTGCGGAAGAGGACGGTCTCCCAGAAGGCATACATCTTGGGCAGGTGGGTGTCCCAGTCGATTGCGGCGACCTCATCGAAGATGAAACCCAGCATTTCATCGGAGCGGATGCGGTCGTAGAACGTGTTGACGAGTCGCTCGATTCCGGTACGTCCGACGAGGTCGGGGAGGGGACTGCTCATGGCTTGATCAGCTTTTGCAAGGCTGCCACCGTCGGGGCGATATCCGCTCCGAGGGAGTTTTCACGATGGACGATGTTTCCCTCGGAATCAAGGACCGCAATGAGGTTGGAGTGGGCAAAGAATTCCTCCACGGCCTGGAATTTGAATTCGAGGGCCACGGCCATCTCCCGGACCGTTTCGTCCGGGGCGGTGAGGAAGGTCCACCGTGTCGGATCCATTTTCAGCTCGGCCATCTTTTTGGTCATCGCTTCCGGAGTATCGTGTCCTGGGTCGATCGAGAAAAATGAAAAGGCAACTTTCGCCGCATCGGGTCCGAGTGCCGCCTCGATGCGCTGCATATCCGAAAAGATTCGCGGACAGGCGTATTCGCAACGGGTGAATCCCAGTGTCAGGACACGGGGTTTTCCGCGGAGTTGATTGAGGGAGACGGACTCTCCGGTCTGGATCTGCCAGGTGCCCGGCAGTCCATAGATCGTGGTGAATCGGGCTGTGGGAAGGGCCGAGTTCTCCGCGACGGTGGACTTCGCGCCGCGGAATCCGAGACTGTTCACGCAAAAGGTTCCCTCCAGACTCGAGCGAAAGGCATAGCGCATGAAGGCGGCGTAGTTGCCCACGTCCGAAGCGAGAAGGGACGAACCGCCGCAGAAGAGCTTTCGTTCGAGCGAATTGTCGCCGCGCGAGTCGCCCATGACCATGGAGGAGTTGAAATCCCCGACCCACTCCCACACCAGACCGTGGAGCCCGCGGACGCCGTAGAAGTTTGGCTCGGCCGTTGCGGCGGGTGGCAGGCCACCGCGAGACGGTTTCGAATACCACTCCAAAAGTGTCTTCTGGAACTCCTGGTCCTTGCTCGCATCGGCCCGGCCTGCATCGGCGAGGGCGGAAAACTCCCATTCATCCTGAGTCGGAAGCCGCTTTCCGCGCGCCGCACAATAGGCTTTCGCCGCGAACCAGGAGACGTTCGTTACGGGAGCGGCGAGGACGGCTTCGTCACCTGGATCGAGATCAGCCCTCCAGTGGTTAAGATAGGTGGCATCCGCCTGGGTGGGTTCGATCCGTGACCGTTGCCATTCGGGATGTTCCGTGACGAAGGTGAGAAAGTCGCGGTTGGTGACCTGACATTCATCCAGAAAGAAGGGCGCGACCCGCCTCGGCCCCGCCTCCTTCGAGTAGAGGGGTGTGTACCCTCCGCCTTTGATCGCCACCATGCCGGGGGGCGGGCTTGGTAGCGCCCCTTCCTTCGGCTCGTCCGCAACCGAGATGGCTGCGGCGAGCGCGAGGGAGAAACCAAGAATCGCGGGTCGGAGGAGGAGCGAGGCTGGAAGCATGGTCGCAGCGGGTTCGGGCCCGTCATTCTGCCGCCGGGGCAGCGGGCGGGGGAGTGCTGGCTCTGATTTTCTTGACCATGTCAGGGAGCACTTCCGTGCCGTTGTTGCCCCATTTGCTGTAGACATAGGTGAGCACGTTGGCAACCTGCTCGTCGTTGAGCCCGAGCTGAGGCATGATGCTGTTGAATTCGGCACCGTTGACGGTCACCTTTCCGGAGAGACCGTGAATCACCGTGCCGATGGCGCGATTCACGTCAGCATTGAGATAGTCGGAGGCGGCAAGCGGAGGGAATGCCTGGATGATGCCCTGTCCCTCGGCCTGGTGGCAGGCCATGCAGATCTGAGTGTAGACCAATTTGCCGCGCTCGATGCGTTCGGTCTTGTTTGCTGCGGGTGCTTGCTGGCTCGAGGCCTGCGGAATGTTCTGGATCGCGCCGCCCTCCAGCATGTAGATGCGGTCGTCCTGCTTGCCCGAGTAGGTGAGGAGATTTTCGTCCCCCGTTACTTTGATCATGCCCACAGCCCCCTTGTTGAAAGCACGGAAGATGGAGTGATCGACGAGAATGTAGGTGCCGGGCACATCGAGGCCGAATTCGACGATGGCCGATCCTCCGGCGGGGATCACGGTGGTCTGCACCTGATGCTGGTTCGGCTTCACACCGCCTTCGGTGTAGACGTT
>CALDKL010000618.1 GCA_937898895.1 uncultured Verrucomicrobiae bacterium
TCCACCTTCTGCGTTACTCGTCGGTCGCTGAGCTCGCTCAACTCCCTCCTCTCGCGTTGGAGTTGAAAAAGATTCCTCACGGATTTTGCTCATGTATTTCGCGATCCCCCCACTCGGATTTGCACGGGCTGTGAACCCCAGTCCAACTGCTTCGCCATGATGACTTGTCGTTTGTTTCCCTTGGCTCTCCTTCTTCCCGTGGTGCTGAGTTCCTGTGGTGAAACCTTCATGGAAGTCGCCACCCGAAATCAAGCCGACCTGGATGCCCTGCGCACTGATTTGAAGAAACTGGGGGAGCTGATCGCGGCGAATCCACCGGCGAAGGACGCGGCCCCCGCCCTCGAACCAGCCCCGGTCTTCAAAGAGGACGATGAGGCGGGCTCGAATACGGCCCTGCTCCCATGGGAACTCCTGGCCGACCCGACGAAGGAAATTCCGAACGATGAGTGGATCAATCTCTACTATTCCAACGGAATTGAAAATCTCTTCGTATGGTCGACCTGGGGAGACAAGAAAGCCTTCGAAAACTACGAAGCGGAGATCAAGAGAGCCGCCGCCCTGCGCTACCTCGTCGCCTATCAAAAGATCAAACACGAGGCTCCTGCCGTGGACGCGCAACTGAACTACCGAATCGGCGGAGCCGTCCTCGCGATCTACGTTTTTGATCGCACCAAGCAGGAGATCGTTTGCTCCTTCCCGGTTGCTGCCATGTCCGACGCGGAGGTGAACTACCAGTACAAAGAAAACGAGAACCGACAGTCTGCCGCTCAATCCTGGGCGCGGTCCAATCTGTGGGAGAATCTGCGTGAATCGGTCCTCAAGGGGCTCAACGAAAAAACGGGAGGATCCTTCTCGGACTGAGCCCCCCCCGATCACGCGAGGAAAAGAATCTCGCCTTCGCCGGGCGGGGCCGTTACAGTCCCGCTCATGACCCCACACCCCACTGACACCCCCGCCCCATCGCAAGCCGCGACTTCTTCCCGTCGCCGCTTCCTACGTTCCGCCTCCGTCCTTGGCGCTGCCGCCGTGACGTCGAATGCGGCTCTTGTCCGCGCCGCGACGAACAAGAACAGCAAATTGCGCATCTTTCAGATCGGCACCGGAAACATTGGCGGGATGCAGCGGAAAGGTCTCGAGGGCCACCCCAGGGTCGAATTTGTCGGATTTTGCGACGTCGATGAGACCGCTTTCGCGAAGGTCAAGGACGGATACGCCAATGCCTGGCATCTCACCGACTACCGCGAAGCGTTCGCAAATCGAGCCGAACAGTTCGACGCCGTCATCGTCGACACACCCGACTTCCACCATTGCCCCATGATGGTCACCGCGCTGAAGCACGGCAAACACGTCTACGGGCAGAAGCCTCTCGTCCAGCAACTCGACGAACTCCGCACGATCCGCGAAGCGATCAAGGCGCGGCCCGGACTCTACACCCAGATGGGCAACCAGCGTGCCTGCACCACTGGACGAATGCAGGCCGTCGAATTGCTCAAATCCAATCGCCTTGGCCGCCCCGTGGAGGCCCATATCTGGACCGGAGGGATGAGCCGCGGCACCTATTTTGTCGATCCGTGGAGCCCTCTCACGCCCGCTGCGCCCACTCCGGGCACTCTGCACTGGGATCTCTGGAATGGCCCGCTCACCGAGGCCTTGCCCTACAGCGAGGATCTCCATCCCCGTCGCTGGCGCTCCTATTGGCAAACGGGTGGCGGAATGCTCGCCGACTGGGGTTGCCACCTCATCGACGTTCTCTATTTCGCCTACGACCTGCCCGCGCCGATGACCGTGCAGACGGATACGATGAAACCTTCGAACGAATGCCATTCGGGCTACAACCGCGCCACTCTTGTTTATCCGGGTGGTGAGAGGTTTGCGCGGGACCGCTTTGTCGTCACCTACGCCGACAGCAATATCCGGCCCTCGTTCGCCGCGCTCGGGCTGCCGGTCTCGAAGATCACGGGCACCTGCACGATGGTGGTTTGTGAGGAGGGGGCCCTTCTCCTCGAGCCCGATGGTCGATTCGAGATTTATCGCAAAGGCAAACTTGTCGAGAACGAACCCCTCCCCGAGGTCGGACCTCGCAACCACTGGAAGGACTGGGCCGATTGCTGCCTGGGCGATGAAAAGCCGCTCTGGACACCGTTCGACATCGGCAGCCGCATCACCGAACCCTGTCTCCTCGCGACCAAAGCGACGCGCTTTCCGAACCAGGAGCTGGAATGGGACGCCGCGAAGTACCGATTCAAGAATCACGAAGAGGCGAACAAGACGATCCTCTCGCGGACCTATCGCGAGGGTTTTGCGCCGCCAAGTCTCGCTTGAGGGGTCCGAGGCAGGTCCCGGCTCGGCTCCGTTTCGGGGGCGTCACTCGCAGGCTTGCCCGCCGGGCGGGCGACGCTCAGGACGGTCCTTGCGCATCGAGTGCGGTGATCACCTCGCGCACACGGCGCAGGAGATCGCTTGTCTCTTCGCGAAGCGTTTCGG
>CALDKL010000619.1 GCA_937898895.1 uncultured Verrucomicrobiae bacterium
CAGCAGATTCCGAAATAATCTGAATGTGCAAATACCAACAAAAGCTCTTGCCGAACTGTCTCGCAACAAGTTATGCCTGATCAATCACCTCGTGGAAGAATAGCCGAACCGCCCATCGTGAATCAGAAACGCCGGAGGAATGACCGGACATTACCTCGTGAAAAATACGGATCGCACCAGACTGAGCAAGGACGGGCGGAAGAAACAGATTCCAACCGGTGCCGCAGGCAATGTACAAATCGGGACGGAATCTCCGGATGGCCCAGGCACATTCTCTCAATCGTGCAAGGGCACCAGAATTCTGCGAACCCATGTCCACGAGTTCAAAGGCTCCGAAGGTTCGAAGGCTCACCGCTCGGTCAAAGTCGGAACCGGAAAGCGGCTGCCCAAGAGAAACCAGGGTGACTTCGAATCCGCTCTCGAGGAGGGCTCGCGAAAGCCAGTGAAAGTGGCTTTGGATTCCGCCGAGTCCTCCAAACGTTCCTGCAAGAAGGATTTTCACGGGCGGCAGATCATTCGGCAATTGAAATCATGCAAATCCATCTCCTCAAGAGATAAGTCAGAGTCTTCGAGTTGAAAATGATGATATCCGGCGGCGCGAAGAAATTGAACTACATCAGATGGATTCAGATTCCGCGCCCTCAGGGCGTCTCCGTGAAGCTCGAGGAAAATTATCGGTTTTAGATTCCGCAGGAGTGGAATCGCGGCCTCGATGAGCTCGTATTCGAATCCTTCAATATCAATTTTGATATGTGAAGGAGAAAATTCGGAATGTTGGATGATGGATGCCAGTGACAATTGAGGAACTTCAATCGTATCCGGGCGCGTCTCGGAAGGGACTAAATAGTAATCTCCGGCAGCGGGTCCAGTGGTGAGCATTGACAAGGTTCCGTCAGTTGCACCAGCGGCGACGTTCATCACAGTCACCTGGTTCGAAATCGAGTTTAGAGAAAGATTTGTTTTGAGAATACTTGAGGCAGAGGGGGAAGCTTCGACGCAAAGAATCTTAGCGGTGGGACCGCCGAAACGAGTGGCAGCAAGTGCGAAAAATCCGTGATGTGCACCGATGTCGAGCAATCTGATTCCCTCCGGACAGTTGTGTCGGAACAAATCGAGTTCACGAATCTGTGGTTTGTCGTTCGTGAAAACAAAGAAGTGTTCTCTCGACAATGGGTGGCATTTGACGATCCAGTCCTCTGCAAGAACCACTGATTCACTTCCCAATACGCGGTGACGAAACTTCCCAATAAGATAATTGGCGGATCGAGTTGGATGGCGTAACCAGTTTCGAAGGTTGCGCGGAATGCAATTTCGGACAATGCGGGTAAAATTCATTCTTTGGATTGATTTGCAATTCGGATGTGGGCACTAAGCCCCTCTGTGTGCGAGGCGAGAGAACAGGCTCTCCCTAAGTCGAAGTCGTTGGGCTGTGTCGAAAAGGCAGATCCAAATCGAGAAGGCTCCGAGGCAGACCGCTGCGATGGCACCTCCAATAGCAATCAGTGAGGGCGGGAGATTGAGTTTCTTCCACGTAAGGAATTCGCAGATGAGCGCCGTTGAAATGAACAAAACTAGAAATGGAATGACGACGTGTGTGAAATATCGAAATGAAGAAAGATTCAGGCGTTTCAACAATTGATAGATCGAATACCAATAATTCGTTGCGATTTGCGCAACGAGTGTGCCTAACGGAATTCCGATCAGGCCGAGTCGAGAAGCGAGAATCCAACTCAGTGCCAATTTAGTGATGCCGGAGAGAATTGACCAAACGGCAAATGGCTCCAGATGGGTGGCACGGATCGCTGCAGAGGCAATGAAATGCTGGGTTTCAAACAAGATGAGAAGAAATAGAATGAGTAGAATTGACGTGCCGGGAAACCCGTGTTCACCCAGCCATAAGTGGAAGAACGGTTCGCCAACAGTGAGAAGGTAGGCTCCGCCGACAGCGATGACGAAGAGTCCGAATCGTGCGTTTCGAAGAACAATTGCCTGGATTGCATTGATGTCTCCGAGTTGCCAAAGTTGTGAAACGAACACAGTAGAAGTGGTAGCCATGGTCACTGCGATCATGTTCAGATTCATGAAAACCAGCGTTCCGGCTCGATAGGGGGGGAATTGTTCAGTCCCGGTGAGGGTGGCGACGAAAAACTGATCGGTGTTGAACAGGATTACTGTCCCCAGGGCCGTCAGCCAGGCCCGCCACGCGAAGGGCGCCATTTCCCGGAACCAGTCTCCGCGCCATTGTCCGCGCAGGGCAAAGAGATCGGGTTGTTTGTGTCTCGCAAAGCGGAGGATCACGATTCGCTGCACGACGGCACCCGCCGCGGCGATGAGGGCGAGGGAGACGAGGCCTCCGCCGAGCAGTGCGGCCACGATCTGAACGATGAGGGTGAGAGCACCGGAGAAGGAGCTGAGGATCGCATCCCATCCGACATGGCCGACGCCCTGCAGCAGGCAGGTCCAGGGAGCGGCCCAGAAATTCAATCCGTAACTCAGGCACAGGACCGCCCAGGCCGTCCAGACGGCGGAAAGCGAAACGCTCTCGAGATCGAGACTGCGGAGATAGAGAAAGCCGAGTCCGAGGGAGATGAGGGTGGCAAGGAGGGCGAGGATGCGGTAGATGCGAAGGCCGGTGGCAACGAGATCGGCGATTTCGGAGCGACTTTCAGACGTGAGTGCGGCATTGGGGTTGGCCCCGGATTTCCCTCGGGCAAAGGCGAGCCGACGTGTGAGGGTGACTCCGAATCCGAAATCGAGGACTCCGAGCACGGAAGCACTTTGTCCCAGAAGCAGCCACAGTCCGAGTTCCTCTTTTGGGAGCGTGCGAAACAGCACCGGCATGAGGACCAGGCCGAGGACGATGGTGAGTCCCCGGCTGAACCACGAGGCGGCGGCCCCAAAGAAGATGCGTTTCGTGATGGACATGCGTCCGGTTCGTCGCGGTGGAGCCGCGTGGTGGCCTGGCTTTCGTCCGGGAGGGGTGGGTCGCGTCCTACGCCAGTCGCCCCCACCAGTCCTCGTGCTCGAGATACCACCGCACGGTCTCGCGGAAGGCGTTCTCGGGATCGCGGCGGGGTTCCCAGCCGATCTCCTCGCGGAGGCGGGTGGCGTCGATGGCGTAGCGGCGGTCGTGACCGGGGCGGTCGGGGACAAAGGTGATCCGCGAGGCACTGTCGCGGGTGGGGACAGCGAGGGATGCCGTCTCTTCGTCGACGAGCCGACAGAGCAGGCGGACGAGATCGAGATTGGTCCGTTCGTGGTTGCCGCCGATGAGATAGGTGCGTCCGGGAATACCGCGCTCGAGGACGGCGAGGAGGGCGGAGACGTGGTCGCCGACGTGAAGCCAGTCGCGGACGTTTTGGCCGTCGCCGTAGATGGGCATGGGGCGACCTCGCAGGGCGCTGAGGATGACGAGGGGGATCAGTTTTTCGGGGTGCTGCCAGGGACCGTAGTTGTTCGAGCTGTTCGTGATGAGGATGGGCAGCCCGTAGGTATGATGCCAGGCGCGGGCGAGGTGATCGGAGGCCGCTTTGCTGGCGGAGTAGGGGGAATGGGGATCGTAGGGGGAGGGCTCGGTGAAGGCGGGGGCA
>CALDKL010000620.1 GCA_937898895.1 uncultured Verrucomicrobiae bacterium
CCGCGGGGTTGGGATCGTATTTGTGATCGTGGCAGCGCGCGCAACCTACTGTCAGTCCCAGCATGCCGCGCGAGACGACATCGATGCGATCATCAATGATCTCGCGCTCCACTCCGAGAAAGCGCCGTCCCACCGTGAGAAATCCCATCGCCGCCTCGTCGCCCGGTTTTCGGTCGGAGATCTGATCGGCTGCGAGCTGGAGCACGAGAAAACGGTCGTAGGGCAGATCCTCGTTGAGAGCCGAGACGACCCAATCGCGATAGGTCCATGCGTGCGGCCAGTTTTTCTCCTCGCGGGCGTAGACATAACCTTTCGTGTCGGAGTAACGCGCCACATCCAACCAGTGCCTCGCCCAGTGTTCTCCGTAACGGGGAGAGGCGAGGAATTGATCGATAGCATCGGAGATTGCGGAATCCGGATCGCGGAGAAACGGGGAGGAAAAAGCGGTGATTTCATCGAGAGTCGGCGGCAGCCCCGTGAGCGTATAGGAAAGTCGGCGCAGAAGGGTGCGGGGGTCGACTGCGGGCGAGGATTCGATGCCGGATTCGGCGAGCGTCTTCCGAATGAAAGCGTCAATGGGGTGGGTCGATCCGGGAGGGATCGGTGGTGAACGGACAGGCTGGAAGGCCCAGTGCTGACTTGCCGCAGCGGTGCGGTCCTCCAAGGAAGTGACGGTGGCGGATTCCGGCCACGGGAGTCCCCGCGAGATCCAGTGAGCGAAGGCTTCGGCGAGGCGGGATTCTAGGACGCAGGCGGCGGGAGCCCCACCCTGGCCGCGCAACACCTCCAGCAACCCTCCGTCGGAGGCGACCGCAGAAACGGCTTCCCGGGAATCGAGCCGGATGGCACCGGCCTGCTTTTCCGGACCGTGACAGGAAACGCAGCGGGTCGCGAGGACGGGCCGAATCTTCGTTTCAAAAAACGATTCTTCCTCTCGCGTCGCCGAAGAGAGGGGGGAGGAAAATGAGAGGAGCGCGATGGCAGGAATGATGATTCTGTAGGGTGCTGAACACATCGCGGGGAAGTCGATATCCTCCTGAATTTAAGGCTTTGGCGTCCTCCCGACCAGTCTCGAGGAGTCCGTAAACGAGCCAGAACGGTCCCACCCCCTCGCGATTTTTGGACAATCCCCTTGCCCCCCATCCGGGGATGCCTACTCTGTTTCCCGCCCCATTTCGAAGATGCCGACCGATCCCTTCATCCACCTCCACCTGCACACCGAATATTCCCTGCTCGATGGGGCGGTGCGCATCCCGGAGCTAATGAAGAAAGTCGAGCGTTGCAAAATGCCGGCCGTGGCGATGACCGACCACGGCAACATCTTCGGAGCGATCGAGTTCTACGAGGCTGCGAAAAAGGCGGGAATCAAGCCCATCATTGGCTACGAGGCCTACCTCACTCCTCCCGGCGTCGCCCTCACCGAGAAGAAGGCGGAACCCATCGCCGTCGGGGGAAAAGCAAGAAGGAAACGCAATTCCCACCTCACCCTCCTCGCCGCGACCAATCAGGGCTATGCGAATCTGATGAAGCTCGTCAGTCTCGGCCATCTCGAGGGAATGTACTACAACCCTCGGATCGACAAGGCGGCCCTCGCCGCGCATTCCGAGGGGATCGTCTGCCTGAGCGGTTGCATCAATGGCGAAATCAATCAGTTCATTCAGAACGAGGACCTCGATGCGGCGCGCCGGAGCCTGGGCGAGTTCATCGACATCTTCGGGCGCGATCGGTTTTTCCTTGAGGTCCACGACCATGGCTTCTCCGAGCAGGCCCTCTGCACGCGGCAGATGGTCGAGTTTGGAAGGGAGTATGGCCTCGGCCTCGTCGCGGCGAACGACGTGCACTTCCTCAACCAGGCCGACCACGACGCCCACGACGTCATGATCTGCATCGGCACCGGGGCCCTGCTCATGGACGAGAATCGGATGAAGTACACCCCCGAGGTTTACTTCAAAACGACCAACGAGATGCGGCGGCTCTTCAAGGAGTTGCCCGAGGCCTGCGACAACACTCTGCGCATTGCCGAGATGTGCGAGGTCACGATCAAACTCGATTCGACCAGCTCGGAGAAATACCCGCAATTCGAGGCTCCCGACGGCAGCCCTCGCGAGGACTATTTCCGCAAAGTCTGTCACGAGGGGTTGGTCTCGCGTTACGGAGAGCGGGCAAAATCGGACGGGGAACTGAGGACTCGGCTCGACTATGAGATCGGAGTCATGGTGAAGATGGGTTTCGTCTCCTATTTCCTCATCACCTGGGACTTCGTGAAGTGGGCGAAGGACAATGGCGTCCCCGTAGGCCCGGGCCGCGGATCAGCGGCGGGTTCGCTCGTGGCGTACGTGTTGGGGATCACCGATCTCTGTCCCCTGCGGTTCGGACTGATCTTCGAGCGATTCCTCAACCCCGAGCGCGTCTCGCCGCCCGATATCGACATCGACTTCTGCCAGACCCGCCGCCCCGAGGTCATCGACTACGTGAGGCGTAAGTACGGCGAGCGCGCCGTTTCGCACATCATCACCTTTGGCACCCTCGGAGCGAAGAGCGTCGTGCGCGACGTGAGCCGCGTCATGGGCCTCAGTTTCTCCGAAGGGGATCGCATCGCGAAGATGATCCCCGCAGAGCTGAATATCACCCTGGCAGACGCCAAGAAGAAAAATCCTGATCTCACCGCCGAACTCGAAAACAATCCCACCGTCGCGGAACTCTGGAAATACGCCACCTTCCTCGAGGGCCTCACCCGCGGCACCGGCATCCACGCGGCCGGGATCGTCATCGGCGACCGGGAGCTGACCGACTACGTCCCGCTCATCCGCGGGAAGGAAGGCGAAGTCGTAACCCAGTATGCGATGAGTCCGCTCACCGATCTGGGCATGCTGAAGATGGATTTCCTCGGCCTGAAAACCCTAACAGTGATTCAGGACGCAGTCGAACTGATCCACCGCCACACCCCCGGATACATCCTCGACAACGAGAGATTCGACGACAAGACCACCTTCGAGTTGCTCAACCGCGGCGAGACGACGGCCGTGTTCCAGCTCGAATCCGGAGGAATGATGAACCTTTGTCGCCAGTTCGACGTGAACCGCATCGAGGACATCATCGCGCTGATCGCCCTCTATCGTCCGGGGCCGATGGATCTCATCTCCGACTTCACCGACCGGAAGAAGGGAAAGAAGAAAGTCGTCTATCTTCACCCGCTCCTCAAAGAG
>CALDKL010000621.1 GCA_937898895.1 uncultured Verrucomicrobiae bacterium
GTGCCTGGGTGGCCGGAATCGTGGGGGGCGCTTGGGAAAGCACCCCTCCCTGGAACCGCGAAGTTCGCGGATGGGAAACGCGGCGGGATCTCCCACTGGGAACGGGGCGTTCCTTCATCAATCGTGGCGGTATTCACCACAGTGTCCTTTTTAAGGAAGCACTGCGCCCTGGATCAATCGGCAAAATAAGGCTCGATTTTGGCGTGTGATGTGAATCACAATAGGGCTGTCATGACCCGTCGCCTTTCCCGTCGCCAGAGCCTGAAGCTCGCTTCCTCTCTCGCCGTCCTGAGTGCCTTGCCCGAGCGCGAGCTCCTGGCCGAAGAATCGTCCGCAACCGATCGCCTCGATCACTGGCACCACACTCCGGACCGAGTTTTTCTCGGAGGCGAATTCTGGGCCAATCCGATGGAAGACTGGTGCCTGAAAGACGGATGGGCGGAGTGCCTCGTCGTTTCGGGCAATCGCAGTGTTCATTCTCTGACCCGGGCACTGCGCAATGCGGAGGGCTCGTTTTCCATGTCGGTGCGGATGAGAAAAGCGGAAGGCCTGATCCGGGACGGTGGAGGCGGCTTCCGCATCGGAGTGAAGAGCGATCTCGACGAACACCGCAGCAACTGCTTCGCTTCCGGAGGGATCGACGCGGGGATCGTGGAGGGAACGCTCGTCCTCGGGCGAGTATCGGCCCCGCTCGAGAAGCCCTTTTCCGCCGGAGAAGTCCGTCTCCGGCTCGAAGGAAAGCCCGCCGCAACCCAACGCTACGACCTCACCCTGACGGCCTCCCTGCCCGACGGCACTGTGCTCGGCACCGTGACCCTGGCGGCGCAGAAATCGTTCGTGACGGGCAATCTCGCGCTCGTCAGCCAGATGAAGCTGGGCCAGAAAGGGCGGAACGAGGGGGCGGGCTGGTGCTTCACCGATTGGCGGGCAAACGGTGATGCGCTCGTCTCAACCCCGGAGCATCGTTTCGGTCCGATTCTCTGGACGATGTATGCCGTGAGCGATTCACGGGGAGACGAAGGCTTTGTGATGAAGCTCAGTGCGCTCACCGGACCTCTCGCGACGAGTGCGCCGCAGGAAATCGAGCTGCTGGTGGAGCGTGGAGGCGTCTGGGAATCGCTGGGTAAAACACCGCTCGATCCCGACGCCTGGGTCGCGACTTTCCGCATTCCGAATTGGGATCAGACTCGGGAGACACCCTTCCGAGTGGTCTACCGCGAGAGGTTCCGGGATGGCAGCGAGGGCATCGATGAATGGCAGGGGCGAATCAAGGCCAACCCCGAGGGGCGGCCTCTCCGGCTTGCCGCGCTGACCTGTCAGAACGACTACGCCTTTCCCTATGAACCCGTCGCGAAGAACCTCGCGAAGCTCGATCCCGATCTGCTCTATTTTTCAGGCGACCAGATCTACGAAAATCACGGAGGCTTCGGCGTGATCCGTGCCCCCGCCGATCCGGCGATCCTGAACTATCTGCGGAAATTCTACCAGCACGGGTGGGCCTTCCGCGAAGCGATGCGCAATACCCCCACGCTCTGCATTCCCGACGACCACGACGTTTTCCAGGGCAACTACTGGGGCGAGGGCGGGGCGGCGATGAAGATCACCCCCGAAGATCCCGGTGCCTCCTCGCGAGGTGGCTATCTTCAGCCGGTGAAAATGGTCAACGTCGTCCACAAAACGAATGCAGCCCATCATCCCGACTTCTACGACCCGACTCCCGTATTGCAGGGCATGAGCGTCTATTACGGGGACATGGTGTACGGAGGCGTGGGATTTGCCATCCTCAGTGACCGGCAGTTCAAGAGCGGGCCGGAAAAAGTAAAAGCCGATGGTCCTCGCGCCGATCACGTCGTGGGAAAGGACTTCGACACGAGCACGCTCGATCAGCCCGGACTCGTCCTGCTCGGGGAACGCCAGGAGCGCTTTCTCGAAACCTGGGCAGAGGACTGGCGCGGCCATACGATCAAGGTGCTCCTCAGCCAGACGCTCTTTGCCAATGTGGCGACCCACCACGGCTCCTTCGACGGATACCTCAAGGCCGACCTCGATTCCGGCGGGTGGCCGCAGACGCCGCGCAACCGCGCCGTCTCGATCCTGCGGAAGTCGATGGCGCTGCATGTCAACGGAGATCAGCATCTCACCACGCTGGCGCAGTATGGGGTGGAGAAATCGCGCGATGCGAACTGGTCCTTCTGCCCCCCCGCCATTGCGGTGGGTTACCCGCGCTGGTGGCGTCCCGACGAACTCGGCTTGCCGTACACGAATCGCCCCGCGCACGGCTTGCCCGATACCGGAGACTACCGCGACGGATTCGGCAATCTCGTCTATGTCTATGCGGTGGGAAATCCCATCGTGCCCGTGTCGAAAAACCGCTACGAAAAGGCTCACGAAAAAGGGAGCGGCTTCGGCATGGTCACGATCGATCCGGCGGCGAAAACCTACCGTCTGGAATCCTTCCGCTTTCTTGTCGATGCCACCGACGGCAAACCGGAGAGTCAGTTCCCCGGATGGCCGGTGACGGTTCGGCAGGCGGAGAATCGAGGGGAGAATCGGGTGGGGTAGGGCATTCGCCGAAAGAGGATTCCCGGAACCCGCAGCGTCGCGTCCGCGCTCGGATCGCGAAGTCGATCCCCCCAGGCCCCTCTTCCGCCCGAATTCGAAGTTGGGAAACCACGGAACATACCGGCAAATCAAGGAAATGCGGCGGAATCGATGTTCGCGCATTGAGTGAATCCAGCCCGTCTCCCTGATCCCGTGTCGGCGAAGCCTCCCAACCTGGGCGGATCCCGGCTTTTTGGCGGAACAGTTTCGCAAACTTGAGAATAAAATTTAATAAGTTTTTAATTTTTGAGTTTCTTTTTTCTAAACTTTGGCTAAAGTTTCGTAATTCCTTATGAAAATGGCTCACCTTCTTCTTCGTAACGCCCTTGGTGCTGTTCTTTCGATGTTTGTGGTTTCGTCGATCTCGGCGGCACCGAAGCCGAACCAGCGCGAATACCGAGCCCTCCTCGCGAAATCGGTCACGATGACGGTTTCCGGTGCGGCCGGGCAGGAACAGGATGGCGGTGCGGCCTTAACTCGCGACGGGTGGAATCATTTTGATCGGGCCAAATGGGAACTGGCGATGGACCGTTTTCTTGCGGCGCTCGAAATGAATCCCACCGACACCTCGGCGGCCGAGGGGCTGACGATGGCGGTGTATCGGTCCGGCGACCGGGTTTCGGCCGCTCAGTTGGGCGAGGAATTTGCTCGGGCGATGCCTTGGATTCGCCACCAGGTTGCGGAAACGCTCCTGGTCGATCTCAAGGGGGAGCTGGAGCGCGGAGAACTGACTCCGTCTCTGGCTCTCGTCGAATCCCTGCCTTATGGCGCAGGGGCCTACGACCGCGTCCGGTCTTTGCTGGAAGGCGCGGTGGCCGAGGCGAACGAAGTGGGGAAAGGCACCGTGGCCCAGCGAGGCGAGTGATCGTGCGACGGGGAAGGGGACGGGCCCCTCGCCATATCTCGTGACAACCGGGAATGAAAAATTCGGGTCAGGATCGGTTCTCGGCGAGATATTCCTGTTTCCACTTCGCCCGATGGTGCTTCGCCCAATCGACGAGGGCGGTTTCGAGGCCGACGTCGTGCCCGACTTCCTCGCTCCGGATCCACTTGTTTTTCAGCACCTCCTCGCGCTCGGCGAGAAATTCCTCGTAGAGGCGGCCGGAATCGTCGGGGGCAGGCGTGGAATCGTCTGGCATAAAAAGGCGGGGCGAGTGAGATTGCATTTTTCCACGAAAACGGGAACCCTTCAAGCTGCCGTAACGGATTCTCTTTGCTGGTATGATTCGCGTCTGTCTGTGCTTGTCCCTGCTCCTTGCGAACGCGCTGGGCGTGGCCAATGATGCCGAATGGAGGCTTTGGCGTGGCCCCTTCGGCAACAACACGACTCCG
>CALDKL010000622.1 GCA_937898895.1 uncultured Verrucomicrobiae bacterium
TCCGCTCTCACAACTTAATCTGAGAAATCACTGGCTCCGCTTCGCGGGCCACCTCCATGACCGCCCCGCCCATGACCCGTCGCCACCTCGTTGGAATGAGCCTGGGAGCCGCGACGACCGTCGCCGCGACGGGCTTCATCGGCTGCGATGCCGCAAAGGAGGCCTCGCCGAGCGATTCCGGGCCACCGCCCCCTCCGCGCGAAGGGGAGGACTTCGTCCCCGTGAACGTTTCGGCGGATCGGGAGATCCGCACCGTGGTCGGTCTGCGCCCCTACCGGCCCTCGGGGTTTGTCGTGCGGCGAGAAGACCTCGCCGGCAAGATCCTGGTTCACAACTATGGGCACGGCGGTGGCGGCATGAGCCTCTCCTGGGGATCGGCCCAACTCGCCCTCGATCTGGCTCAGCCTGTTCAGGGGCGCGACTGCGCCGTCCTCGGCGCGGGCGTGATGGGGCTGAGTGTCGCGCACCTCCTCCAGTTGCAGGGCTCCCGCGTTCACCTCTATGCCCAGGCCCTGCCCCCGGACACGACCTCGAATGCCTCCGGCGCCCAGTGGTGGCCCTTTTCCGTCTTCGATCCCTCCCGGCGCACCCCGGCCTTCGCCGCGCAATACCTCGCTGCGGCGAAGTTCGCCTATCAATATTTCCAGCCGTTTGTCGGACCCGAGTGGGGGGTGCGCTGGTTGCCGAATTATTACCTCAGCGAGGAGTCGCCGCGCAACGGCTGGATCGGCGGACCCGGTGGGGTGCTCCACGACCTGCAGGTCGGCTTCCGCGATTTTGCACCGGGCGAGCACGTCTTTTCTTCCGGTTATGCCCGCCACTTCCACACCATGATGATCGAGCCAGCGACCTATCTCCGGCGCCTCTTCGAAAGCGTGCGGGAGGCCGGGGCCACGATCGAGATCCGTGCGTTCGCCGAGGCTGCCGAGGTTTTCGCCTTGCCCCAGTCGCTGATCTTCAACTGCTGCGGACTCGGCGCCGGGGCCCTCTTTGGCGATTCGGAGATTCGACCGATCAAGGGCCAGTTGACCTTTCTCCTGCCGCAACCGGAGGTGAACTACAACCTGCTCAGCGGCGACCTCTACATGTTCCCGCGCCAAGATGGCATCCTCCTGGGCGGCACCTACGAATCGGGCGAGTGGAGCACCGAACCCGATCCCGAGGCCCGGGTTCGTATCCTCGCAGCGCAGCAGCGGCTCTTTCAAGGCATGGCCGCTCGGCAACGGGAGCGGATGCCCGGTTGAGAAGCGCGATCTCGGCACCCACTTGGGGGATGGGCGGAAAAACGGAGGCGGCCTCTCCCGATGAGAGCGATCGATTGACCGGGGCCGGATCGGTAATCGGGGTCAGGGATTTCGCATCGTCGAAGATCATGCGAAGGCTGACGGACTGGTTGCGGTAGATGGATGCGGCGTTGGATTTGGATCGATTCTTCATATCAAGAGAGTTTCGATCAAAAAGGCGGACTCCGCCCGCTGGGAGAGCCTCGCGAGCTCCCCTGACGGGGCTGAACTCGCGAGCCTGACACCGACTTTTCCCCAACTGACGAGAGCAGCTGCTTGCAGAATTGCCGTCGCTTCGCTCCGCCCTGCGGGTTGCCTGGGGCAGGCTATCTCCGCTTCGCTCCGATTCATCGTGGCAAGCAAGCGGGAAGTGCTCGTCGGCGGGCCGTTCGTAAACGGAGATTACCTCCTCCATGGTTGCGACGAAGGCGGTCATTGGCGGGATGCACCAGAATTGGCTCAGCCACGGGTTGATGTCTTTTTTCATGGCTGTTCGCACTGTCTCGTGGGAGATGGAGTCCACCACTTGCGGTTCGACGAGTTTGTCGGCGATGGGGAGAAAGTTCCAGCCATTGCGACCCACGGGAGCCTGCGAGAAGGCCGGGCGCGTACTCTCGGCCTCCACGCGCTCGTCGACGACCGGGGCGCGGGAGGGTGTGGCTTGAGGCTTGCGCTCGATGGTTTCGAGTATCTTGATGGCGCGCTTGCGGCTGTAGCCCCACTGCTCGCAGACCTCGTCAATCAGAAGGGAATGGCCTTCCTGGCCCCGATCCGCATACCTCTGCCGCAGTCGCGGCAGCACTTCTTCGGCAACCTTTCGACTCATCGGCATTCATCAGGTTTGTCGATGTCATCCTTTTTGAGTCAACGACCTTCTTCAGCCACTCCCAGGTAACCACCTCCGGTGTCAAAACTTTTGAGGCAACAGGGTTTTGGCGCAATGTGTGTGATTCTTCTTGTCGCAAGCGGTGTCGTGACACAAGCTGGACGTGGCGGGATCATCGCGGATTCACCACGATGCGGTCCTGCCAGTCACACCAAATGAAAACCTCCCTCTTCGTCGCATTCGCCTACTTCAGCCTGGCGTCCGCCTTCGGCCAGCAGATCCTTCCCTTCCCGCCCACGCCTTCGGCCTCGACGGCGGGGCTTTCGATGGCGGATTCGATCTACAACAAACGAGTCGATCCGGCTCGGCTGCCCAAGGACGCGCCGAACATCCTCATCATCCTGATCGACGACGCCGGTCCCGGACTGCCTAGTGCTTACGGAGGGGAGGTGGAAACGCCGACTCTCGATCGCGTGAAGAAAGCGGGCATCTCCTACAATCGATTCCATTCCACGGCGATGTGTTCGCCCACACGAGCCTCGCTCCTCACCGGACGCAACCACACCCGCATCGGCAACGGCCAGATCTGCGAACTGGCGAATGATTGGGACGGATTTTCGGGAACGATTCCGAAAAGTTCCGCGACCGGCGCGGAGGTGCTGAAGGCCTACGGCTACAAGACGGGCGCGTGGGGCAAGTGGCACAACACGCCGGCTGAGCAGACAACGGCTGCGGGACCCTTTGATCACTGGCCGACGGGCTACGGATTCGAATACTTCTACGGCTTCCTCGCCGGAGAAGCGTCCCAGTACGAACCGAACCTCGTCCGCAACACGACGGTCGTGCATCCGCCGAAGACTCCGGAGCAGGGCTACCACCTCAGCGAGGACATCGCCGACGACGCGATCCGATGGCTGCGCGAGCAGCAGGCCTTCTCGCCCGACAAGCCCTTCTTCATGTATTGGGCGACCGGCGCGGCGCACGGACCACACCACGTGATGAAGGAGTGGACCGACAAATACAAGGGCAAGTTCGACGACGGCTGGGACAAGTATCGCGAGCGCGTCTTCGCGAGGCAAAAGGAGATCGGCTGGATCCCGGAAACCGCCCAACTCACGCCCCGCGCCGAC
>CALDKL010000623.1 GCA_937898895.1 uncultured Verrucomicrobiae bacterium
AGGCGGTGAAGTCCTCCTCGTTGCCGATCATCACGTCGACGTATTTCGCGATCTCACGGTTTACCTCGCGTGCTTTGGCGAGGCCGCCGATGGAACTCCACAGCGAGGGGCGATAATTCAGGTCGTAGCTGACGATGGTGCCGTATTTCTGGGCCGCTTTGCAGGCTTCGATGGTGAGTTGGGCGGTCGTTTCACTGAGAGCGGCGAAGATGCCGCCGGTGTGGAACCAACGGGAACCGAGTTTGCCGAAAATCTCGTCCCAGTCGAAGTCGCCGGGCTTCATTTGGCTGGCAGCCGTGTTGGCGCGGTCGGGGCAGCCCACCGCCCCGCGGATACCGAAGCCGCGTTCCGTAAAATTCAAACCGTTGCGCACGTCGCGGCCGATGCCGTCGTATTTTTTCCACCGGATGAAGCGGGTGTCGACTCCGCCCTGGAGGATGAAATCTTCGATGAGCCGACCAACGGGATTGTCGGCGAAGGCGGTCACGACTCCGGCCCGCAAACCGAAACAACGGCGCAGGCCTCGGGTGACGTTGTATTCCCCGCCTCCTTCCCAGGCGGCGAATTGGCGGGCGGTGTGGATGCGGCCCTCGCCGGGATCGAGGCGGAGCATCACTTCACCCATGGAGAGGCAGTCAAAGGTGACTTCGTTGGCGGGTCGGATCGTCAGGGACATGGTGGGAGGAGATACGCGGGAGTTTCGGGAAAGTCAAAAGATCGGTCACGGAGTCGTGGGGGCCTTTTTTGTGGTCTTCTTTGCCGTCTTGCGGGAAGGCGACTTTTTGGCGGAGGTCTTCTTTGTGGGGATCTTCTTTGTCGATGGTTCGGCCTGATTTGGTGTTTGGGCGGCTTTGGCCTTGCCACCTGCCTTGCCACCTTTGGCGTTTTCGCGGGGCGGGAAGTCCCATGCAAGCATACGTTTTCCCTTCACGTTGCAGACGAGTGCGGCGGCGAAGGGGCGCCCCTTTTTGCTGATCCACTTGTCGATGACGTCGGTGCGGCCTTCGGAGAAATATTTCACAGCCTGCTCGCGGGGGATGGTGTATTTGCACATCTCCCTGGCGAGACGGGCTTTGCAGCCGTCGCCGGAAACCCGTCGGTCGCAGATGTAGCTGCTCGGTGTCTCGTAGATCTGGCCCGTTTCGCAGGCGGGGCACTTGCAGAGTTTGTTCTGGGGGAGAATGGCCTCGGCCTCGGCCTCTTCCTCGGGCGATTTCTCGAAGACAAAAGCCGCCTTCAGCCCTGTCTTTTTGTCCTCCTGCAGCTCGATGGCCGCATCGAAGGGCATCTTGAAACGGTTTACGAAACCGGTGAGGGGGCCAATGAATCGTTTGGTGAGTAGGGTTTTTGCCTCGTCCTGGGAAAGGGGGCGGCTCGCGATGACTTTGGAGAGCGAGAACTTGCAGTCGGGTTGCCGGCACTTGTAGCGTCCGTCATCCTGACCGAGCGAGGGACTGCCGCAGACGGGGCAGGGGACAGGGAATTCGGGCCATTCGCGTTCCACGGCGTGCTTGGCGTAGTTCTTGGCGGACTCGACGACGTTGCTGGTGAGATCGCGGATCTCCCGCATGAAGGCCTTGCGGTCGAATTTCCCATGCTCCATTTCCTTGAGCTTGTATTCCCATTCGCCCGTCATCTCCGGCGAAGTGAGGATGCCGATCTCCATGTCGTGGAGTTGGTCGATGAGGCGCATGCCGCGGGTGGTGACGAAGAGATCGCGCCCTTCGCGGGTGACATATTTGTCGAGTATGAGCCCCTCGATGATGGCGGCGCGTGTCGCGGGAGTGCCAAGTCCGCGCTCGGCCATGGCGTCGCGCAGATCTTCGTCCTCGACTCGTTTGCCGGCCGTCTCCATCGCAGAAAGCAGGGTGCTTTCGTTGTAGCGGGCGGGGGGACGGGTGACTTTTTCGAGGATCTCGAGCCGCTTCAGGTCCGCCGTTTCTCCCGCCTGCACGGGCACGATCTGGCGTTCCCCCTTTTTGGTTTCGTCCTCTTCGTCGTCGCCATTTTCGGCCGGGGCGATTTCGGCGGTTTTGCCGTAGACGGCGAGCCAGCCGGGTTCGACGAGGATCTTGCCTTCGCTTTTGAACTGATCTTCCCCGATGGTGGAAATGCGGGTGGTGCTTTCGAATTCGGCCTGGGGGTAGAAGGCGGCGATAAAGCGGCGCGAGACCATGTCGTAGAGCTTCTGCTCGGCCTCGTCGAGATGGGCGGGGATCTGCCCTGTGGGAATGATGGCAAAGTGATCGCTCACCTTCGCGCCGTTGAAGATGCGGCGGTTGCCGCCGTGGACCATCCGTTCTTGCAGCGCTCGGGCGGCATGACCGGGCAGGTCGGAAACGGCACGCCCGGAGGCTTTCGCGATTTTCTCGAGGGTGCCGAGGGAGGTGCCGACATAGTCGTCGGGGAGATAGCGGGAGTCGGTTCGCGGATAGGTGAGGGCCTTGTGCTTTTCGTAGAGCGCCTGGGCGAGTTGCAGGGTGCGGCGGGCGGAGAATCCGAAACGCCCGTTCGCCTCGCGCTGCAGGCTGGTGAGGTCGTAGAGTTGCGGCGCGATCTGTTTGACCGGCTTTTTCTTTTCGTCCACCGAGGCGGTTTTGCCCGTACAGCGCGTCACGATGGCTTCGGCGAGGGCTCGATCCCAGAGGCGCTCGGCGCGGGCATGGGGTTTGTCCTCGCGCTTGCGGAAACCGGGATCGAACCAGCGCCCTGAGTAACTTCCGGCGGCAACGCTGAAATTTCCGATGACTTCGAAATAGTCTTCGCTCACGAAATCGGCGATTTCCTGCTCGCGTTCGGCGAGCAGGGCGAGAGTGGGGGTCTGGACCCGGCCGACGGGAGTCTTGTTGAAACCGCCGAACTTGCTGTTGAAGGCCGTCATCGCCCGCGTCGAGTTGATTCCCACGAGCCAGTCGGATTCCGAGCGGCAGTAAGCGGCGTCGGCGAGGGGCCGCATCTCCGCGTCGCTCCGGAGATCGGCAAAGGCATCCCGAATCGAGCCATCGGTCATCGACTGCATCCAGAGGCGGCGCACCGGTTTTTCGACTCCGCAATACTGGACGATGTAGCGGAAAATGAGTTCGCCCTCGCGTCCGGCGTCGCAGGCGTTGATGAGATCGCTCACGTCCTTTCGCTTCCTCACCTTCTTCAGGACGGTTAGG
>CALDKL010000624.1 GCA_937898895.1 uncultured Verrucomicrobiae bacterium
AAAGGACGACTGTGCCCGCGCACAGGATGGCGAGAAAATCGGCTTTCAGAGAAAAAAGGCGTTGCTCCCGGCTCATCTTCCACCTCTGTAGGAACCCCAATTCAACCACTGGAACGCCCCATGGCACACATCAACGAAAATTTTTTGAAACTCAAGGCTGGTTATCTCTTTCCCGAGATCGCTCGCCGTGTCACTGCCTTCACCGAAGCGAATCCCGAAGCCGCCAGGCGCCTCATCCGCTGCGGTATCGGCGACGTTACCGAGCCCCTCCCCGCGGCCTGTCGCGAGGCCATGCACGAGGCCATCGACGAACTCGGTAACCCCGCCACCTTCAAAGGCTACGGGCCCGAGCAGGGGTATGCCTTCCTCCGCGAGGCCATCGTCGCCAATCAGTACGCCGGACTCGGCATCTCCGCCGACGAAGTCTTCATCTCCGATGGGTCGAAATGCGATACCGGCAACATCCTCGACATTTTCGGCCGCGGCAACGTCATCGCCATCACCGATCCCGTGTATCCCGTCTACGTCGATACCAACGTCATGATCGGCAACACGGGCGAGGCGGACGAGACCGGTGCCTTCGAGGGGCTCGTCTACCTGCCCTGCACTCCGGAGAATGGCTTTGTCCCCGCCATCCCCGATCGCCACGTCGACCTCGTTTACCTCTGCTATCCGAACAATCCCACCGGAGCCACCGCCACCCGCGCCCAGCTCGAGGCATGGGTCGCCTACGCGCTCCGGGAAAAGGCCATCCTCTTCTACGATGCCGCCTACGAGGCCTTTATCCAGGATCCGGCCCTGCCCCGCTCCATCTTTGAGATCGAGGGTGCTCACGACTGCGCCATCGAATTTCGCAGCTTCTCCAAGAACGGTGGCTTCACCGGGGTGCGTTGTGCCTCCGTTGTCATCCCCAGGACGCTCAAGGGTTTCACCGCCGACGGCAAAGAGCAGGCCATCCATCCGCTGTGGTCGCGCCGCCACAGCACCAAATTCAATGGGGCCAGCTACCCCGTCCAGCGAGGGGCTGCCGCCGTTTTCTCGGAGGAGGGAAAGAAGCAGGTCGCCGCCCTCATCGAGGGCTACATGGGCAATGCCACCCTCCTCCGCGAAGCCTGCATCGCTGCCGGATTGCCCGTCTACGGCGGAGTCAACGCCCCTTATGTCTGGGTCGGCTGCCCCGAGGGATTCACCTCCTGGGATCTCTTCGACAAGATGCTGCACGAGGCCAATGTCGTCATCACCCCCGGCTCCGGCTTCGGTGCCGCCGGCGAGGGCTACTTCCGCATTTCCGCCTTCAACTCACGGGCGAACGTCGAGGAAGTCTGTCGTCGTATCCGCCAGATCTTCGGGTGACCTTGACTCCCGTTCCGCTGCCGCTTGTCAGGATCACTTCCGGAGGATCTCCGTGAGGACCCGGCCTTCCGTATTCTCCATCGTCACGCCGAGAAGCGCCGCCATCGTCGGCGCGACATCGGTGTTGCTGATCTTTTCGAGGACCACACCCGGCTGAATCCCCGCTCCGGAAGCGACAAAGCTCGCTCCCATGAGATCGAGGAAGGGCGAATAGCCGTGCGAGCCCTTCGGACCATTCGTCGGGAGGATCACGGCGTCTCCATCGTCCTTTCCGGAAAAAGAATACCCGTCCGCCGCCCCGAGCATCAGATCGGGTTCGTGTGGATTCTCCGAAGGGAGGCGGTGGCCGAACTTCGCGAAGTCCTTCGGCTCGATCACGACATCGATGCCCTCGACCTTGCGGAAACGCTCGGCCAGACGCGCGACGATGGCTTCGCGATTGGCCTCGTCGAGAATGTAGATGAAACAGCCGCCTCCCTGGCCGAGGGCGTAGGCCTGTTGTTTCAATTTCAGGCCCTGTCCCTCCCGCAGGCCCTCCTCGCGCAAGACGACATTGGCCGCAATCTCCCGAGTGTAGGTGATGAATCCGTGATCGGCAGTGATCACAAAGGTGGTGCGCTCGGCGAGACCGGCTTTTTCGACCGACGCGACGAGGTCGCGGATGCAGCGGTCGGAATCCGAGATGGCCCAGTAGGCCTCCTCGGATTGGCGTCCCGTAGCGTGTTCGAGAGCGTCGACGCTGACGAGGTGCAGGGCGAGGAAATTCGGCTGATGGGATTCGATCAGGTGTTGGGCGATGCGGGTGTACATCCAGTCGCGCTGCGGTTTCCCGGCGTTGCCGATCTTGCACCATTCATTCTGTTTCCAGTAGGGGATGCCCTTCTCCTTCAGCTCCGCAAGCAGACTCGGGGTGCTCGCGCCCTCGAAAATGTTCTGCTCGAAGACATCGGGGACCTG
>CALDKL010000625.1 GCA_937898895.1 uncultured Verrucomicrobiae bacterium
ATGGGTGGCTGGAATCGTGGGGGGCGCTTGGGAAAGCACCCTTCCCTGGGACCGCAGAAGTCGTGAAAAAAGAGGGCATGAGAAATGCAGGCTGGAAAAGTTCCTGCACAAACAGATGGGGATGGTTTCCAAGTTCCGGAAGCATGCTACAGTGGCCTTTTCCCCCGATTCGCCCCATCTCCATTCATGTTCGTTGATCACATCCGCATTTTTGCCAAAGCCGGTGACGGCGGGAACGGCTGTTCCAGCTTTCGGCGCGAGAAATTTGTGCCCAAGGGTGGCCCGGACGGCGGAGATGGGGGCGCGGGCGGCGACGTGGAATTGATCGTCGATCCCCATACCGACAATCTTCGCGATTTCTTTTTCAAACCCAACCACCTCGCCGAGAAAGGAACCCCCGGCCATGGACAGAAGAAAACCGGTCGATCCGGGAAATCTCTGATCCTGAAAGTCCCGCCGGGAACGGTGGTCTATCGCACCCGTCCCCCCGCACCCAGGATTCGCGAGGACGATCCCCTTCTCTTTGATGATGAATTCGAGGCGGCTACAGAACTCGAGCTATCCGAGGGCGAGGAGGGCAATCTCTTTGAGGTCGACGATTCGGCGGACATGGAGGCGATCGCCGACCTCACCCGACCGGGAGAGCGCTTCACCCTCTGTCGCGGCGGAGTTGGCGGAAAGGGAAATTGGCGTTTTCGCACCGACACCAATCAGGCTCCCATCGAGTTCACCGAAGGCACCAAGGGCGAAGAGGGCTGGTTTTATCTCGAGCTGCGTCGCATCGCCGACATTGGCCTCGTTGGATTCCCGAACGCCGGAAAGTCTACGCTGCTCGGGGCGCTCTCCAATGCCACGCCGAAGGTCGCTTCGTATCCGTTCACGACCCTGACTCCGATGATCGGGGTGGTGGAATTCCCCGGATTCTACCGCACCACCGTGGCCGACATCCCCGGCCTCATCGAAGGAGCCCACCGCAACGTAGGGTTGGGACACGATTTTCTGCGCCACATCAGTCGCTGCTCGATCTTTCTCTTTGTGGTCGATACCGCCGGGGTGGACAACCGTGATCCTGTCTCGGATATCGAGATTCTGCGGCAGGAGCTGCGACTCTACGACGAGCGACTCACTGATCGGCCCTGGCTCATCGTGGCCAACAAAATGGACCTTCCCGAGGCGACGGAGCGCCTTGAAGCACTCAAAACTCGTTTTCCAAAACAGGAGATCATCGCCATTTCCGCAGACCAGGGCTCCGGCCTCGACGCCCTCAAACAACGGCTCTGCCAACTGACCGGACATCGACCGACGTGACATGCGCGGGCGATTCTGTGATTGCGCGGCAATGGCAGCTGCGCTAGACTCCCTACTCACACCCTTCGGCATGGACCGCCTCGCCCCGAGCTCCATTTCCATTCTTCGCTACGCGATCATTATCGGCTGACCCGCCGGGTGATTGCGAGTCGGTCCTTTTTTTCCAACTGCCGGAACGAGCCGAATCGGGATCACCCCCCCAGGGTTCCCGCCTACCCTCATTATTCCTCCATGAGCAACCACCCCGACGTGAAACTGTATGACACCACCCTGCGCGATGGCACCCAGGGTGAAGGCGTGAATTTCAGCTCGCTCGACAAGATCCGGATCGCGAAAGAACTGGATGCCTTCGGCATGCATTACATTGAGGGAGGTTGGCCGGGATCAAATCCAAAGGACGTCTCCTTTTTTGAGCGAGCCGCCGAGATCGAGTGGAAGAACGCCCGCATCGCCGCCTTCGGCAGCACCCGACGCAAGGACATCGGAGTCGAGGACGACGGTCAGGTCCGCACCCTACTCGACGCGAAGACGCCCGTGATCACTTTTTTCGGAAAGAGCTGGCGCCTGCACGTCACCGAGATTCTCGGCACCACGGAAAAGGAGAACCAGGCCATGATCCGCGACACGACTCGCTACCTGAAGGAGCACGGTCGCGAGGTGGTCTATGACGCAGAGCACTTCTTCGACGGCTACAAGGACGCCCCCGAGCACGCCCTCGCCACCCTCGCAGCGGCGAAAGAGGGCGGTGCCGACTGGCTCGTTCTCTGCGACACCAATGGTGGCACCCTGCCCCACGAAATCGCCGAAATCACCGAAGTCGTTTTCAGGACCCTCGGGATCCCTGTCGGCATCCACACCCACGACGATACCGGCGTGGCTGTGGCCAACGCCCTCGCCGCGATCCGCGCGGGAGCCAACCAGGTCCAGGGCACGATGAACGGCTACGGAGAACGGGTCGGGAACTGCAATCTCACCACCGTGATTCCGAATCTGCAGCTCAAGATGGAGCGTAATGTCGTGGCCGACCTCTCGCGGCTCACCCATCTTTCCCACTTTGTCGACGACCTTGCCAACAACTCCCACAACATCCGTGCGCCCTATGTCGGATCAACCGCCTTCGCCCACAAGGGCGGCATGCACGTGAACGCCGTGCAGAAAGTGGCTCACAGTTTCGAGCACATCACCCCTGCCATCGTCGGGAACCGCCAGCGCATCCTCGTCTCGGAGCTTTCGGGCCAGTCCAATGTCCTCATGAAGGCGGAGGAACTGGGACTGAAGGTGGAGAAGGGAAGCCCCGAGGCCCTCGAGATCCTCAAGAGTCTCAAAGAACTCGAGGAACAGGGTTACGAGTTTGAGGCGGCCGAGGCGAGTTTTGAACTGCTCATCCGCCAACATCAGAAGACCTACCAACCTCTTTTCGAACTCAAGGAGTACCACTGCACCTTCCGCCGGGATGGCGTTCGTGACTACCAGACCTGCGCCGCCACCGTAAAACTCGTCGTCAACGGAGTCGAGGAATACCGTGTCGCGGAAGGAGACGGACCGGTCAACGCCCTCGACGCAGCCCTGCGCAAGGCCCTGCGGTCCGCCTATCCCCATATCGACCAGATGGAACTCCAGGACTACAAAGTGCGGATCATCGACAGCCACATGGGCACTGCTGCAAAAACGCGTGTCCTCATTCTCAGCTCCGCCGATCACGAGACCTGGGGAACGGTGGGAGTCAGTTACAACATCATCGAGGCGAGTTGGCGTGCGCTCGTCGATTCGGTCGAGTATTTTCTCACCAAGCGGCGAAGCTGATCCGCTCCCCCAAAAACAAAAAAATCGCACGGATCACAGGCCGATCGGAGCGGGGCGGGCTTGCGACCGCCTCCGACCTCGAAGCCTGCGGTGTCGTGATTGATGAATCAACACACCCGAGGCCCCTGGAGCGGCGAGGAGTTGCAAAACGATTGGGAGGAGTTCAGACTTGTTCGGGCGGGTTCCGTGTGGAAAGTGGCTCGGAAGCGTTGCGCCTCGAGGCAAGACCGCACTACCCCCTGCCCACCCCTTCTTCCTGATTGAAAGTCCGCCAACCCTCCTCCATATAGTTGCCATGACTCGAGTTTTCCGACTGCTCCCTGTTGTCGCCCTCCTCGCCCCCGTGATGGTTTCCGCCGCTGAAGCGGCACCGGAGGCGGGTACTGCCTTTGATCTGCGCGCCTTTCTCGGCCCCTTCCACACCGTCACCCTGCACCTGCCGATCGGCTTCCTCACGATCGTGGCAATCCTCGAAGGATACCATTTTTTCCGTCCGAGCCGCCCCCTGCGCCAGGCGATCAGTCTCATTCTCCTCTTCACCGCCCTCTCCTCGGTGGTCGTCGTGTTGTTTGGCATTTTCCGCGCGGAAGATGGTGGCTATGAACCCGAGACCCTCGAGCATCACCGCTGGTATGGCATCGCCGTCGGAGCCCTGACTATTGTCCTAGCACTGGTTCATCCCCTCGCCTTCCGCGGCGAAGGGAGCAAGGTGGGTGCGGCCCTCTACCGATTCCTCCTTCTCGGCGACCTCGTGCTCCTCACCATCGCCGGACATGGTGGCGGCAATCTCACCCACGGCTCCAAATACCTCACCGAAGGTGCCCCGGCATGGCTCAAAAAATGGGTCGAGCCAGCCGCCAAAGCAGAGGGGAACGATGCCGCGAGTGCCGGAGGAGGTGAGTTCGCCACAGTGATCCGCCCGATTTTCGAGAAGAAATGTTTCCAGTGCCACGGCGAGGAAAAACAGAAAGGCGACTACCGCATGGACACGGTCGAAGGCCTCTTTGCCGCAGGTGAGAGCGAACTGGACCCCGTAGTGAAGGGCAGTCCGCTGGAAAGCTACCTCGTCGAAACCCTTCTCCTGCCCGAGGATGACGACCTGGCCATGCCACCCGACGGGAAAGATCGACTCACCCCCGAGGAAACCCTTTCCGTGATCAACTGGATCTGGGATGGTGCCAAAACCGGCGCAAAGTGAGCCCGGGCGAAGAGACTTCGCATCCGCCATCCGCCGGTGTGGTGTTCACGAAATTCGTTCGCAAAATTCGCGAGGAATCGTTTTCCCCTTCAAGGAGGGGGAAGAGGGATCTCAGCGACCGACGAGCCACGCAGCAAGGGGAAAAGAGGTCCGCGAGTTCAAAAAACAAGGCGAACGAAGCGAGCGGGCTTCGCAAATGTAAAAACCATTTTGTGCAGGAATTTGGCTACCATCACCCTGCCCGTGTGATTCGATGCTTGCCAGAGAATGCTCAGGGTCCGAAGATCGTGGCCGTCAGAAGACATTGACAGGTCATGAGTCTACTTGCGGTTTTTTTCACTCTCATCTTTTTGCACAGCCTCGTCTCGCATCGGCTCGAACGGACTGTCGTCACGGCCCCGATCGCCTTTACGACCTGTGGCATCCTTTCCGGACTGCTCACCGTCAGAGCCGATCCGGCAACCGCAGATCACGGCTTGTTCCTTACCGTAGCGGAAATCGGACTCGTCCTTCTCCTCTTCACCGACGCGAGCGGGACGAGCCTCGAAAGGCTCCGACGGGCGCACGGGCTGCCCACACGACTGCTCAGCATCGGCATGCTTCTGACAATCGGGCTCGGTGCCCTCGTGGCCTGCTGGATCTTCCCCGAGTTATCCCCTTGGGAGGCGGGCATCCTTGCGGCGATTCTCGCCCCCACCGACGCCGGACTTGGCCAAGTCATCGTCACCAGTCCCCGTGTCCCCGAAAAGATCCGTCGTGCCCTCAATGTCGAGGCAGGCCTAAACGACGGCCTCTCCGTTCCCTTCCTCCTTTTTTTCATCGCGATGGCGGCTTCGGGAGAAGGCGGATCGACCGCCCGCCTCGGACATTTTGTCATCGAACAACTCGTCTACGGAACGGCCATCGGTATCGCTATCGGACTAGTCGGTGGCTGGCTCTTGGGAAGATCTCAGCGTAGGGGAGACATCGCCCATTCCTGGCTCCAGTTGGGCGTCGTGGCCCTGCCGATCCTCTGTCTGCTCGCCTCCGACCTCGTCGGAGCCAGCATGTTTATTGCGGCGTTCGTGGCAGGACTCGCAGTGCAGATCGGATTCAAAGACGCGGCCCGGCACAGCGTCGAATTCACCGAGGGGTGGGGGCAAATCCTCAATCTTTCGGTCTTTTTCCTTTTCGGCATTCTCGCTGCGGGAGCCTGGGACGATCTCGGATGGCGTCACCTCGTCTATGCCGGACTGAGCCTGACATTGGTGCGAATGATCCCCGTGGCGCTCTCTTTGATCGGCACTCGCCTCGGATGGAGTACGATCCTGTTTGCGGGTTGGTTCGGACCGCGAGGACTGGCGTCCATCGTTCTCGGACTCGTCTACCTCGAACACAACGCCCATCTTCCCATACCCAAATCCATCATCCTTGCTGTCATCGCGACAGTATGGATCAGCATCTACGCACATGGCTTCTCCGCCATGCCGGGAATCGCAGCATACGAACGCAGACTCGCGAACCTACGACGCGATTCTCCGGAACTGAAGGACGAAACTTCGCCAACCCCCTGAACCATCCATGATCCCGGTCCTCCTGATTGGCTTCGCACTCGTCGCCGGAACGGTAACGATCCACGCCACCGGTCTCTCGATCTTGCTACGCTACCTCCTCATCAGGGCGGAATTCCCCCGCCGGAGAGGCTCGCTGACGTGGTTATTGATTCGGACCGCCTGGCTGCTCATCGTCATCCATGGGATTGAGATTTCGATATGGGCGGTCGCCTTTTGGCTCGCGGGCAGCTTGCCCAACCTCAACTCGGCGTTCTATTTCTCCGGAACCACCTACACCACGATCGGATATGGCGACCTGGTGCTCTCTCCTCCGTGGAGAATGTTAGGCCCGCTCGAAGGCATGACCGGCATCCTCATGTGCAGTCTTTCCGGCGCCTTCTTTTTCGCGGTGGTGACCCGGGTGACCGGGCTACGTCCCACCGGAACTTGAACGGAGACGGTGCCTTTGCCTCAGCAGGTGTGCGTAACGCAGAAGATCCGCCGAATCGTTTCCCCAATCGGCTCTCCCCGGAGCGGGTAGGAAGGTTGGTTTGCCGCCAAACGAAGAATCTCTGAAACAGATTCCAGGCTCATAAACCTGAATCCGAAGTTGGGGAACCACGGAATACACCGACAAATCAAGGAAATGCGGCGGAATCGAAATTCACTCATCGGGTGAACACATCCCATCTCTCCCTTCTCTCGGATTCCGTGTCTTCGGTGTTTTCGGTGGTTGGCCATTCCCGATTTTTGGATAAAAGAGAGGGGCGAAAAAACGGGCTCGCCTTCGAGGTTTCCCGATCCCACAAACGCCTGGCGCGACCTCGGGCCACTCCTCCCGTCATCCCGTGCCCTCGCAGCGGTGCTTTTCCCTTTCCTGGGGCCGTCCTTTTCCCTACCATTCCGGCCATGTACCCCACCCCTCTCGACCGCCGCCGATTTTTGAAATCCGCCGGGCTTGCCGCAGGTGCCTCCACCCTCGGCTTCCCCGCGATTACCCGCTCCCAGTCACCCAACTCAAAACTCGGTGTTGCCCTCATCGGAGTTGGCGGGCGCGGCGGGTCCCATGTCAAAGCCACCGTCGATGCAAAGGAGGACATCATCGCGCTGGTCGACGTGAATGAGAACCATCTCGGAAACGCCCTTGGCCAGGCTCCGAAGGCACGCAGTCACCGCGACTTTCGCGAACTCTTCGCAGGACGCCTCGACGATATCGACGCGGTCTTTGTCTCGACGACGGAGCACACCCACGCCTTCGCCACCCTCCCGGCCCTCCGTGCCGGCAAACATGTCTACAGCGAAAAACCGCTCACTCGCGATGTTTTCGAAGCACGCAAAATCATCGAAACAGCGGCCGCACGCCCCGAGCTGATGACCCAGATGGGCACTCAGATCCATGCCACCGAAAACTACCGTCGAGTCGTCGAGTTGATCGAAAGCGGAGCCATCGGTCCGGTTCGCGAGGTCCACTGCTGGGTGAGCCGCGCCTGGGGCTGGCAGACGAAGGAGGAGGCGGAGAAAAACAAGGACATCATTTATACTCCTGACACACCCACCAAAGGCATGCCGGTGCCGGATGGACTCGACTGGGATCTCTGGATCGGCCCCGCTCCTTACCGCGACTTTCACGAATTCTATTTCCCCGGCCCTCGCTGGTACCGCTGGTGGGACTTCGGAAACGGCACCATGTCCGACCTTGGCAGCCACCGCAATGACCTGCCCTGGTGGGCACTGAAACTCGACGCTCCCCTCACCATCGAGCCCATCGCCGGACCTCCCGCCCACCGCGACATCGCTCCCGCCTCCATGGCAGTGCGATATCACTACGGCAAACGCGGTGAACTGCCTCCGGTGGAGCTGACCTGGTACCAGGGCACCCAGAAGCCGGCAGTTTGGCGCGAGGGAAAGATCCCACAGTGGGGCGACGGCTGCCTTTTTATCGGAGACAACGGCATGCTCCTCGCCGACTACGGCAAACTGGTGCTGCTGCCCGAGGAGAAATTCAAGGGTTTCACCCCGCCCAAACCCTACCTTGCGCCCTCGCCTGGTCAGCAGCAGGAATTTTTCCTCGCCTGCAAAGGTCAAGGTCCCAAACCGCTTTGCCATTTCGGTTACTCGGGACCTCTGACCGAAGCGAATCATCTTGGCAATGTCGCTTACCGCGCTGGCAAAAAGCTGGAGTGGGACGCCAAAGCCATGAAATTCCCCAATGCTCCGGAGGCAGAATCGTTCCTGCGCCGCGAGTATCGCAAAGGCTGGTCGCTGGATGCGTGAGCATAGGAAGGTCGAGAAACTCAGGTGCGTTTCTCGACCTGCCGCACTCGCGCAGCGAAGGTTGGGTGAGTTACCCTTCGGTTTCGGAGTCTTTCCTCACGAGATCGGTGGCGGTGTGCGCCCCCCCATCTCCCGCTCGGCCTCGAGTGCCGGGAGGATCCCGCTGGCACCGCCGGGCATCAGGATGATCTCTGCGCTGCCGGCGAGGACCTCCTGGGTTTCAAGCACCGAGAACAGTGCTTCGACGACCTCGGGATCACGTCCGATTTCGCGGAGCGCATCACCTACGAGGCGCGGGCGCACCGCCTGAGCCTTGGCAAACTCGATCGAAGCCTCGCGTTCGGCTTTCGATTTGATCACATCGACCTGGTTGTCGCCCGCCTGCCGAATCGCGGAGGTGACCTGCCGGAGGCGATTTACGACCTTCTGTTCGATCTGATGGATCATCGTCGCATCGCGGAAGTGCACCTTGCGAATGTACACCGAACCGAGCGAATACCCCCAGCTCTCTGACTTTGGGGAAACCTCCGCACGAACCTCGCGGCTCATGTGGTGTCGATTCTGCATCATGTCGTCGAGCGGCATGTTGCTGAGACAGCGAACCGTGGTGTTCGTGACATTGGCCTGGAGCGAGCCTTCGGGATCGGTGTTCTGGAACAGAAAGGCGACGGGATCACTCACCCGCATTTCGTACCAAACCCCGATGCCGACGGGGGTTCCCTCCTCCGAGTTTACCGGTCGGCTCCTCAGGTAGCGCTGGTCGAGACGGAGATCGAGAGTGTGCACCTTTCCAAAGAAGGGCACGAGGAGCACGCTGGGTCCGATCGAAAAAGGCGTGATGTGGAGTCCCGGCTCGGAGATCACACCGATGACTTTGCCGAAGAGAACGTAGACCTTGCAACGACATTCGTTCACCGTGGTGAACCAGCAGAGATACTTGAGGATTCCGAGGAAGATCGGAAGTCCGATGAAAAGCCCGAAGAAGGAGAGGGCCGCTCCGGAAAGGAAACCTGTCATTGGGAGGATGTGGTGGAATCCGCGATGACCCGGCGGGCGCGGCGGAACAGTTGGAGTTTCACGTTGCGGAGGTAGGACTCGAGCGAGGCGGGGCCACCGTTCTGCTTCAGGGCAAAGAGTTCGCCAGCGACGCGACGGAGTGGCTCCACCTCGGCCTGGACGCGCATCGTCTGGATCTCGACAGCCCGTTTCGATTGTTCGATCTTCTGGTCGGCCTCAGCCTGGGCGAGGCTGATGTCGGCGGAAACTTCGTTGTGGGCGGTGTTGATCGCGGCCAGGGCCGAGTCGATGTCCGGCGGCGGATCGATTCCGGTGATGAGCGAGGCATCGAGTTCGATTCCGTAGCGGGCTGCGGAACTGAGGCACTCCTGGTTCATCTGTTCGTTGAGTTCGTTGAGATTCTTGCGCAGATCGTTGATCGAAACGCCCTCGATCTGGGGATTCCCCCCCTCCATGATGGCGTCGTCAATCTGATCGAGACTGACACCGTCGGCATCGTGCTTGGCCTCGAAATTCGCAATCCGTTCGCGGAGAATGGAGACGAAATAGCCCATGATGTGGGCGACGGGATTTTTCACTCCGAAGAGGTAGGCGTAGAGGTTTCGCTCGGACACCTTGAACCGGAGTTGTCCGGTCGCGCCGATGTTGAGTTGATCTTTCGTCACCGCCTCCAGCACGGTCCAGTTGCGGTTCACCGTCGGATCTTCCGGATCATAGGCGATGCTGGCCGTCTCGATCGCGATACTGACCTTGTGGACCTTCTGCCAGGGCATCTTGATGTAGGGGCCACCCGGACCGATGACGCGCACCTGGGGGTAGGCATACCGCGGCTTGTGTTCGTCGCTGAGGTGCTCGGCGATGGGGAGATCGAGGGTGGTTTTGCCCCGGAGCCTCTGCGCACGTCCCAGCGTCGTGACCACGGCCCGCTCATTCTGTTCGACGGTGTAGAATCCGGTCAGGACGCAGCGAATGATGAACCAGGCGATGGTTCCGAGAATGATTCCGATGAGAAAGCCCATACGCGAAACAGATTGGACAAGAGCATCCCCCTTGCCAAGTAAAATCTGTAAGTTTCCGTTGCTCGGGGCCTCATTGTTGGGAGCCTCGTAGTGGATGCCCTCCCGATGGATGAGCGATCTTCTCGAAGACCGTATCCGC
The DNA here is from genome assembly GCA_937898895.1 of uncultured Verrucomicrobiae bacterium. GTDB lineage: Bacteria > Verrucomicrobiota > Verrucomicrobiia > Verrucomicrobiales > DEV007 > Arctic95D-9. The sequence continues at coordinate 10,291 of CALDKL010000625.1, forward strand.
CGTGGAATGCGAGACGATACGATCGCCCTCCGCTGAGAAAGCCAAGGCACCCTTCCTTTGCTCACCCAGACCCCGCCCAGTTCGAGGACAGTTTCAATCTCAAAACGCACCCGTTACGGCTCAAACATCGGTTGAATCTCATGTCCCTCCGCATCGACGGGATGGACTGCCTTCATGCGCCCGAGTTCCGAATTCATCTCTGAGGCGAGGCGTTTCAATACCTCCGGATTTTCCCTCGTCAGATCCTTCTGTTCAAAGGGATCTTCCTTCAGGTTGAACAATTGCCAGTGTCCGCCTTCGTGCTGAAGGTGTCCTCCCTGTGTCGGGATCTCCGGCAGGGCGTGATGGATCGCCTTCCAGTCACCATTGCGCCAGACGGTAAAGTAGTTGCTGCGATGCGGTCCGTGCGGGTAGTGCATGAGAAACTGCTCCGGTCGCGCGGGATCGGGTCGCCCCGTGAAGAGCGTCGCCAGATCCCGACCGTCGAAGGGAACTTGGTCAGGGTCAGGCGCAGCCCCGACAAGACTGAGGAGAGTCGGAAACAAGTCGGTCACGTTGGCGACCTGAGTCTGTATGGATCCGGCGGCGACAGGGAGTTTCTTTTGCCACGGATTCTCCGGATCGGGCGCGGCCCAGGCGGCGATGAAGGGCACGCGCATCCCGCCCTCGTAGTGGGCACCCTTTTTTCCACGCAAGGGAGCGGCGCAAGCGACTTCATGCTCGTCTCCGAGGGGCGCATCGCTGCCATTGTCTCCCAGGAAGATGACGAGCGTGTTCTTCGCCACGCCAAGTGTTTCGAGCGCAGCGAGGACATCGCCGAGGCTCTTGTCCATGCCCTCGATGAGGGTGGCAAATGCCTGGGCATTCTTGGGACGCCCCGAGTCTTTGTAGTGTTCGGCAAAACGGGGATCGGACTGGAAGGGGGAATGCACCGCATACTGGGCGAAGTAGAGAAAGAAGGGCTTCTCCTCCTGCACCGTTGCGGCGAGGATCTTGTTTGCCTCGAGCGTGAGGGCTTCGGTGAGAAAAGTGTCGGTGCCGTGATAGGCCTCGAGACCTGGGACTGCACTCTTCGCCCTGGGACCGATCGCACCGTAATTCGTTTCTCCGTAGTAGCTCCCGGGGGCACCGATGGATCGCCCGGCGAGGTTGATGTCGAAGCCGAGATTCGCCGAATCGGATCCTTCACTGCCCTCTGGACCGAAGTGCCCTTTGCCGACGTGAATGGTCCGGTAACCCTTTTCGCGAAGCAGGGAGGCAAGGGTCGTATCGCCCTTTTTCAGCCCCTTCCAATTCCAGTCCTTCGGTCCCTGTGGCCCGGAATTGTCCGACCACGGGTTGATCCAATTCGTGGTGCGATGACGCGCCGCATTCTGCCCCGTCAGGAGGGAAATCCGGGTGGGAGAGCAAACGCTCATCGCATAAAACTGACTGAAGCGAACACCTTTCGCGGCGAGCCGCTCCATCGAAGGAGTGCGGTAGAAGTCGTTGAGCGGATATCGTTTTGGTTTGCCCTCCGCATCGGTGAGAAAGGGGACCGAAGTATCCATCACCCCCATGTCATCGACGAGCATGAGAACGATGTTGGGAAGCTCGGCGGCTCTCACGGACGGGAGGCCGGAGAAGAGCAGGGTCGCAAGAAAGATCGCACGCATGATGGGGGGGGGAATGGTGAACGACGAAGGAGGCGCCGCCGCTCGACGTCACGACAATGCCAGGGCCTCGTCGAGATCGGCGAGAATGTCATCGAGGTGCTCGATCCCGATGGAGAGGCGCACCAGTCCGGGAGTGATCCCGCCGGCGGCCTGGGCCTCGGGTGAAAGCTGCGAATGGGTCGTGGTGGCGGGATGGATGGCGAGCGATTTCGCATCGCCGACGTTGGCGAGGTGGGAAAAGAGCTTCAGGCTTTCGATGAAGCGTTTGCCCGCATCGACTCCACCCCTGATCTCGAAGATCACCATGGATCCGCCTTTCCCGCGAAGGTATCGCTGGTTCCTCGCAAATTCCGGATCGGACTCGAGTCCGGGGAAGCGGACCCACTCGACTCTCTCATGTGCCTGGAGGTGCCGGGCCACCGCGAGCGCGTTCTCGCAATGGCGCTCCATCCGCAGAGGAAGCGTTTCGATACCCTGGAGGAGAAACCACGAATTGTCCGGCGAGATGCAGGCACCGAGATTTCGCAGCGGCACGGTGCGCATCCGCAGGATGTAGGCGAGCGGGGCGAGCGGGGCGGGCAGATCGTGCCCCCAGCGCAGTCCGTGGTAGGAGGCATCGGGCTGGTCGAAGAGTGGGTGTTTGCCGGCCGCCCAGGGAAACCTGCCGGAGTCGACGACGAGTCCTCCGAGCCCGGCACCATGCCCCCCCATCCATTTGGTCAGGGAATGCACGACGATGTCGGCACCGTGTTCGATGGGCCGGGTCAGAAACGGGGTGGAGAAGGTCGAGTCCACGATCAGGGGCAGCCCGTGGTCATGCGCGATCTTCGCGACCGCTTCGAGGTCGGTGATTTCCGAGGCAGGATTGGAAACCGTCTCGCAGAAGAGAGCCCTCGTCCGGTCGTCAATGGCGCGGGCGAACGCCTCGGGGTCCCGCGAATCGACGAACTTCACGGTGATGCCGAGAGAGGGTAGAATATCGTTGAACTGGACGTAGGTGCCGCCGTAGAGATTTCGCGCGGAGACAATGTTGTCCCCGGCGCTGGCGAGATTGATGATCGAGTAAAAGATCGCCGAGGTCCCCGAGGCCATCGCAAGGCCGCCCATCTCCGGGGCACCCTCGAGCAGGGCGACGCGCCGCTCGAGCACATCCGTCGTCGGATTCATCAGGCGCGTGTAGATGTTGCCCAGCTCTTTCAATGCGAACAGGTTTGCCGCGTGCTCGGTGGACGTGAAGGTGAAGGAACTGGTGCGGTAGACTGGAACCGCGCGGGAATGGGTGACAGGATCGGGCTCGTGGCCACCGTGAAGGCAGAGGGTTTCGATATTCATGGATGCAGCGAGGTTGGCAAAGTGCGGAGGATGACGCAAGCGAAAGTCTCTCCCGGAGATGCGCCGGGGCGAGTCGCACAAACCGCACCCGACCGGAAACGATCCGGATTTTCCCCTTTCCACGATCCCTCCCCTCCCCTATCGTCCCGGCATTCCTTTCCCCGAGGTTTCCCCATGTCCGAATCCCCCGCCTCCATCCCCGATCTCCCGGAAGATGACGTCGCCGCCATCGACCACCTCCGCACGGCCTATGCTGATCTCCGCAAAGAACTTGCCAAAGTCATCGTGGGGCAGGATGCGGTGATCGAGCAACTCGCAATCTGCCTTTTTGCCCGCGGTCATGCCCTCCTCATGGGAGTCCCCGGCCTGGCAAAAACACTGCTAGTCTCGCGCCTTGCTGAGACCATGTCGCTGAGCTTCAGCCGTATTCAGTTCACGCCCGACCTCATGCCGATGGACATCACCGGGACCGAGATTCTCCAGGACGACGGATCGGGCCGTCGGGAGTTCGAATTCGCCCGCGGTCCGGTCTTCGCTCACATCGTCCTCGCCGACGAGATCAACCGCGCTCCGTCGAAAACTCAGGCCGCGATGCTCGAGGCGATGCAGGAGCACCGCGTCACCGTCGCGGGCCACAGTTTTGAACTGCAGCCTCCCTTTTTTGTCCTTGCGACCCAGAATCCGATCGAGCAAGAGGGCACCTACCCTCTCCCTGAAGCCCAGCTCGACCGCTTCATGTTCATGATCGGAGTCGATTATCCCAGCCGCGAGGAAGAGCTGGCCATCGCACGCACCACCACCGGGGAAACTCCGCCCCGGCTCCAGGCCCTGCTCGACGCGGACCAGGTCATCCGCTTTCAGAAGCTCGTCCGCCGCGTCCCGGTGTCGGATCACATCTACCAGCTCGCCGTCGATCTGGTGCGCCGTACCCGTCCCGACGAAGGCGAGGCTCCCGAATGGCTCAAGCCGCTCATCGGTTGGGGTGCGGGGCCACGCGCGGTGCAGAATCTCATTCTCGGTGCCCGCGCCCGGGCCGCCCTCCACGGCAGTTACATGGTTCGACAGGAGGATCTGGTCGCGGTGGCTTCTCCCGTCCTCCGCCATCGGCTCATCAAGACCTTCACGGCCGAATCCGAGGGCATCACCGCCCGCTCGGTGATCGCACGCCTGATCGACGAACTCACGAAAGAAGGGTGAAGGTTCCGTGACCCATGCCCGGTGACTCCCATCGCGACTTCCTCGAACCGGCGGTGCTCGGCAAGCTCCTCCCGCTGGAACTGAATGCGCGCCATCCCATGATCGGCAGCGTCGCGGGGCGCCACCGCAGTCCGATCCGGGGATCGGCGATCGAGTTTGCCCAATACCGCAAGTACGTTCAGGGCGACGACACGCGGCGACTCGATTGGCGCACCTGGGGGCGCACCGACCGTTTTTATATCAAGGAATTCGAAGCCGACACGAACCTGCGACTCTGCCTCATCGTAGACACGAGCGGATCGATGGGTTACGGAGAGACGGGCTCGA
>CALDKL010000626.1 GCA_937898895.1 uncultured Verrucomicrobiae bacterium
CGACTCGAGGGCGAGTTGGGGGATGTTCTCGAGGTGATACTGGGAGATGATGATGCGCAGGGTGGCTTTGTCATCGAGCGTGGGATCCTTCTCGCGGGCCTTGGTGAGTTCGACGAGGGCTTCGGGATATTTTTCGAGGTCGAATTCGCCGATGCCGATCCAATAGTGGGCTTCTCCGGCTCCTTCGGTTTCGGGGAATTTGGCGAGGAGCCCCCGATAGGCCTCGATCATCTCGGGGATCTTTCGCAGGTGTGCATAGATGAGGGCGGTCTGCTGCAGGGCGAACTCGAGCTCGGGTGAACCGGGGTAGCGTTTTGCGATGTCGAGGTAATCGCCGAGGGCGAACTGGTGATCTCCCTGCGCCTGGTAAGCCATGGCCCGTTTGGCGAGAGCGGAGGAGGCCAGGGCACTCTGCGAGTGCTGCTGGACGAAGCGCGAAAGGGTGAGGATGCCCTCTGTGGTCTTGCCGCTCTCGATTTCTGACCAGCCTTGCTTGTAGAGACGGGCTTCGTGATATTTTTTGTCGACTTTCTCCTCGCGCACCTTTCGATAGGCGTCGGCAGCGTCGCCGTAGTGCTTTTTCGCGAACTCCGATCCGGCACCGCTGGCGGAGTTTTCCGCCTGGGCGAAATGCCATTCCGCCGCCATAAGCCATGCCATGTCGATAAAGGGACTGTTCGGGTCGGATTTGGATTGGCGCTCCGTGAAGGCTTTGACCGCTGCGGGAAGTCCGGCATCGCCTTTTTGATGGAGGATCTGCAGTTTGCGGTAGCCTGCCTCGGCTCCTTCAGGTTTCAGAGGATAACGGCCTTCGACGAGGGAATAGAGTCTCAGGGCCGACTCATTGTCTCCCTTGATCCGGAAAGAGTGCCCGACGACAAGAAGCATCTTGGCTCGGGAATCGTCTTCGGTATTTGGGCTGGTATAGGCTCCGGTGGTATAGAGAGCGATGACGCGGTCGTGATCGCCGCGAGTGTAGGCGTTGAAGATGGCCCCGGTGCGAGCGAGGGCTTTCCAGGGGCTTTTGTCAGGAAACTTGAGTGCCTCGGCGAGCAGCGTTTCGCTTTCTTCCGGTTTTCCGGCCTCCGCTGCCATGAGTCCGCCTCGCACGATCGCCTCCTCGCGGAACTCGGGGGTCGTGGCGCTTGCGGCGAGAGCCTGAAAGCGCTCGAGCGACTTCGCGGTGTCGCCGAGGTCAAAGAAAAGCCGCGCGGTCTCGAGGAGGCAGCGTTCGTGGAAGGGATTCTGCGCGGCGGGCTGGGCCGCGATCACGTTCTCGAAACTCGCGAGGGCTTCTTTGGCTTGCCCGGTGAGTTGGAGGGAACGGGCGTAATAGAAATGCGCCTGCGTTTTCGCCGCCGGATCCGATAGCTCGGACATGGCAACCTTGAAGTAGGCGAGAGCGTTGCGGTAATCCTTCGCATTGAAGCGCAACACGGCGAGCCGGTACGCCGCCGCGCCGACGAAGGATCCCTTGCGATACGTGTTGATGAGATAATTGAAAGTGGTAACCGAATCATCGACCTGATTGACTTTCAGATAACACTCGCCGAGGCGGAACCACGCGATCTGCAGATTCGGACTCTGCGGTTGTTCGCGGATGAAGACCTGGTATTGCTGCGCGGCGAGGGCGTATTGCTCCTTGCTGAAAAGAAGATCGGCGTAGGAAAGGACGTCTTCGGTAGGGGAGGGCGCAGGAGTGGCTCGGGGGATCGCAGTCTGGGCGCGGAGCGACGCCCCTGAAAAGAGCAGTAGAATCACGGCGGCGACTCTGGCGATCGGAATCATGTGGGATCGCGAAGCGAGTTTATTCGGGTTTTGTCGTGGCGAAGGCCACGTTCCAGATTCCGGCTTCCTTGATGACATCCAGCACGTTGATGATGGATTGGAAATCGGCCTCGGAGGAACCGCGGAGAATTGCGGCCTGGTCCGGATAGGCGGCGGAGATGGATTTCAATTTTGCGAGGAGTTCTTCCTTCGTGATGACGAGTCCGTTGAGAACGATGGTGCCGTCCTTGCGAACGTTGATGATGATCTCGCCGGCCTGGCGGTCCTTGTTTTCCGCTTGTTGAGCCGATGGCACGGAGATGTCCATGTCGCGCTCGAAACGCGCGAACTGCCAGGTCACGATGAAGAAGATGAGCAACTGGAAGACGACGTCGATCATCGGCGCGAGTTCGAGTTCGGCGGGCTGCTGGCCAGCGTTGATGTCGCGGAATCTCATGATCGGAAGATGCGGAGGTCAGTCGTCGCCGGTTTCGCGGCGGGCGGCCGCCCGGTAGTTGGCGCGCTTGTACTGGGCGGCGAGCAAAGCCATGATGTGGGTCATGGCGGCCTCGAGTTCCGCGATAAGTTTTTGAACCTTCCCGCGGAAGAGAGAATAAAAGATCAGTGCCGGGATGCTGATGATGAGGCCGGCGGCAGTGGTGATGAGCGCCTGGGCCACACCGGGGGCCAGTTCCATGTGCTGCACGCCCGAGGACTTCCCGATGCCTTCGAAGGCCTTGATCATGCCGACGACGGTCCCGAGCAGGCCGATCATGGGGGCGACACGGCCGATGTCGTTGAGGTAGCTGATGCGATTGTTGAGGATGCTGGCCTGGCGGGTGCCTTCCGCTTCGGTCACCTCGCGAACCTCATCGAAGCTCGCGGTGGGGTTTTTGGTCGCAAAGTCGAGGGTCTTGTAGACAATGCGGGCAATGCACTCGTTCTCGCGGTTGCAGACGGCGATGAGGCCGAGGTAATCCTGCTTTCGGATGAGGGCGTCAGCGGCGTTCATGAACTTGTCACTGACCACGGTGCCCTGACGGATCGTGAACAGATAAAAGAAAACGAGAAGGACCGCGAGGAAGGAGAGTCCGGCGAGGAAGCTCATCAGGACGGGTCCCCCTTCCATGAAATAATCGAGAAGGGTCTGGGTGTAGTCCATCGCCGAGGGCAGAGAGGGGGAGGATGCCGGAGCCGGAGCCGCCGGAGCCGCCGGAGTGGTCGCTGCCGGAGCGGATTGGGCGTGCGCGAGCGCTGTTGAGGCCAGGAAGGTGGCGAGGATGAGGGCGAAGAGGGGGCGTTGATTCATCCGTGGGAATCGGGTCGAGGGGCGAGGCCAAACCGAGGAGGACGGAACCCGGAGCGAGGTCCGAATTTCACCCTGGCGCGGCCTCACCAGAATTGGGGAGAGCTTACTCCCACTCGCCCCCCATGCAAACCCTCCCGAGCTGTCTTTGCAGGAAATTGATTTCCCGCTCTCAACTATCTTTAACGATTATTTATTATGGAAACTATGAAATTTTCAGCATTTCCCTTGATTGGGTTGAAATTTTCGGCTAAAATACTAAAACCCATAATTTCAATTATCAGTTCCCGCCGCAAATCCCAGCGACGGGCCTCATCGAATGAATCAGTTTGGCGCAGGCCCTACTCATCCGGCTTCCTCTGAGACACTCTTTCCGGGGTTTCCGACCCTGGATCTGGGTCGTCTCGTCTCGGTGGTATGGAAGCGACTTTGGCTTGCCGCCCTGATCGCCGGGGGCTTTGCCGGGTTGGCGGTGGCTTACGTCCTGACGGCAACGAAGATCTACCAGTCGAGTGCGGTGATCTACGTCGACCCGAAGAATGAAGGGGCCGTGTTTGAGGGACTCAAGGGGGTGCGGCAGGCGAGTTGGGAATCGCTCGACGCCCTCAAGTCGATGGCGGAAGGGATCCGCGACGGAACCGTCATTCTGAGGGTGGTGGATCGCCTGAAGCTCCGCGAGGATCCCTCTTTCCTGCCAGGGCGCACGGGCGGCTACGCCGATGCCGAACTCGTCGAGATCATCGGGAGAAACGTCTCCGCCGAGCTGCGCCGGGGAACCCGCCTCATCGATGTCTCCGTCAAAGATCGGTCCCCCGAACGCGCCCGGGCGATGACGGCGGCCTTCATCGAGGAATTCCAGAATCTGATCCGCGAGCAGAATCGACTTTCGGCGGAAAAGAGCCGCGCCACCCTCGAGGAGGAGGCGAAGGCGCAGTTGGCCAGAGTGCATTCCGCCGAGGAGGCGCTGCAGCAATTCCGCAGGCAACATGCCGAGGTCGCCCTCGACGAAAACCGCGACCTCACTTCGACGAAGCTCGAGGATCTCGACAAGCTGCTTAGCGGGGCCGCCAATGACGTGCTGCTGCGACGCGCTGAATTCGAGCAATATCAATCGATTCCCAAAGGGGAGATCGAGCGAGTCTTCGAGATTGGAGAATTCGGCACCCAGGAACACGTGCAGAAGCTCATCCTCGCCCGCAATCAGAAGCGAGCTGAGTTTGTCAGAATCAAAGATCAGTTCTCCCCGACACATCAGACCTACCGGGCATACGAAGGGGATCTGCGCGGCCTCGAGGAAGAGGTCAAACTCGTCGCCCAGGGCATCGGTGAGTCCATCGAGAAGGGATATCACCGAGCGGTGGAACACGAGAAAACGCTCCGCGAGACGGTGCAGCAGCAGAAACTGAAGCTCATCGAAGTGGACGGCATCATGAAGGAGTTCCGGACCCACCTTCGTGCGGTGGATGCCGCATCCGATACTTACGAGCGCCTCCTCGAGCGGATCAACGACACCGATGTGACCCGAGGGATCGACGAGACTGTGGTGCGTACGTTTTCCGAACCGCTCCTTTCCGCAAAACCCGTTTCGCCGAAAAAGACGCTCACGGTGGGCGCGGCGGGGGTCTTCGGAACCATCGTCGGACTGGCGGTAGTGATCTTCATCGGATTGCTCGACCGCACTCTGCACAGCCGGAAACAGGTCGAATCGACCCTGGGGCTCGCCGTCCTCTCGGAAATTCCGATTTCCGGGAATGGCACGCGCGATCTCGGGGACACTCTGTTCATCACCCGCGACCCCACCTCCCTCGTCAGCGAGGGCATCCGCTCTCTGCGCACCTCTCTTTCCGCCTACGCACCTCGCAGCGTCATGGTCACGAGCGCCTCTCCCAATGAAGGGAAGAGCTTCTGTGCGGCCAATCTCGCCGTGCTCCAGGCGAACATGGGGTATCGCACCCTCCTCGTCGATGCGGACTTCCGCAAACCGCGCATGGCTTCGATCTTTGTCGATCCGCTAAGGGGCAAACCGGGACAGGGGACGATTGCGACGCAGGGGTTTTGTCAGGAAACCGCCCACAAAAACCTCTATCTCATCACCTGTGGACGTTTTGCCTCCGATACGGGGGAACCGATGAGCGGGGAGATCTTCGCCCGGATGCTCCACGAGGCCTACAGTTCGTTCGACTGTGTCATCATCGATACCAGCCCGATCCTCGCGGTGAGCGATGGACTGACCTACTCGCGCCACGCCGACGCCGTCGTCCTCGTGGTGCGTGCCGGAGAGACCAGCGCGGAATCGGCCCGCCAGGCAATGCGCGAGTTGCAGAGGATGCGCTCCGCTCTTGTCGGGGTGGTCCTCAACGGTGTCGACGGATCCAGCCTCACCCGCACGGCCTACGTGAAAAGCGCGGCGAGCGTTCTGCCGGGGCCGGGAATGCGATCCGCAGCGCCCGTCAGCACGGTCGGATGAAATGTCAGGATTTGAAATCCCTACCTTTGTCATGAGTATACCGCCGAACCAGGAGAAAGCCCGCTGTCAGTCCCGTCTGCCGCTGCGCCAAACGGCAGAAACGTCACGGGTGCGCTACCACCGCCTCGTTGCGGGAGCATTCATCGTCGACCTCCTCATGGTCGCGGTGGCACTGTTGCTCGCCCAGTGGATCCGTTTCGAGACTCCGGTGAAGGAGATCGGAGTGCCGGTGGAGGATCTCTTCCGTGCCGGCGACTACATCGGGCACATCGTCCTCGGCGTCGTTCTGATGATGGCGACCCTGACCAATTTCCGGCTCTACACCCGCGAGAATCTTCTCTCGTACACAAACACCCTGAGAATTCTGTTCAAGTCCTCCTTCGTCTGGATCCTCTCCTATCTCGCCCTGACCCTGATGCTGAAGTTCGATCCCCCGATCTCGCGGGTCTTCTGTGGCATTGGTCTCGTCACGACGCTGCTCGTTCTCCCACTCTGGCGCGGGATTCTATGGCGTGTCCTCAGTCGCGAGGAGAACTCCGGGAGCCTGCGTCAGCGTGCCCTCGTCGTCGGTTGGAGCCGTGATTTCTCGCGGGCGATCAAGGTCTTTGGCGAGGCACCCGATCGACCATTCGACATCGTCGGCGTGGTCGCCCCGCCAGGTGGCGAGTTCCAGGAACCGGTGCCCTCCCATATGCCAGTGATGGGATCCTACGATTCGCTCGAGGCATTGCTCCAACTCGGGGTTTGTCAGATGGTCATCGTCGCCGACGACGCACTGAAGTCGGGCACACTGATGCACATCGCCTCAATCTGCGAAAAGGAAATGATCGAGTTCAAACTCGTCCCCACCTGCTTTCAGGTCCTTCTCAGCGGACTGCATCTCGAGTCGGTGGGCGGCATTCCCATCCTCGGAATTTCGAGGCTGCCCCTGCATTCCACCGTGAATCGATATCTGAAACGATTCGTCGACATCATCGGCGGACTCGTCGGCCTTTTCTTGGCGGCCCCGGTCATCGCAGCCTTCGGGATCCTGATCTACCGCGAGAGCCCCGGACCGATCTTCTACCGCCAGCGTCGCCTTGGTGCGAATGGCAGGAGTTTCGATATGGTCAAGTTGCGCAGCATGCGGCTCGACGCGGAGAAAACCGGAGTCGGATGGACAGTGAAGGACGATCCCCGTTGCCTTCGCGTCGGAGCCTTCATGCGGCGTTGGAACATCGACGAGCTTCCCCAGTTCTGGAACGTGCTCAAGGGGGACATGAGTCTCGTCGGCCCCCGCCCCGAACGGCCCGAGCTGATCGAGCAATTCAAGGAGGAGATCCCGCATTACAACGCGCGACACAATATCAAGCCGGGCATCACGGGATGGGCCCAGGTCAATGGACTGCGTGGCGACACCGATCTCTCCGAGCGGGTCCGCTTCGACCTCCACTACATCGAGAACTGGAACGTCCTCCTCGATTTCCAGATCATGTTCCTCACATTCGTCAAACGCGAGGGGGCCTGTTGAATCTGTTCCCATTTCGATAGGACATTGCTCATTTGTGGTTCCTCACCTTCGATTTTGTGAACTGGTTCCGACAGGCCCTCGTCAACGATCAGGCGGAGATCGATGCGCCGCCCGCCTCCTCGCTGAAGTGGTTTCGCTGGCTCTTTGCCGGATTCCTCTTTTCGTTTGTCTTTGATTACAAATCTCCCGATCTCGAGTTTGGTGCGGCTTCGACGGGCGGATCGGTCTTTCAGTTCGCCTTTCTCGGGGTGGCGATGTTTGCGGGTGGTCTCGCCACGCTGTTGGGATGGCGGCACCTC
>CALDKL010000627.1 GCA_937898895.1 uncultured Verrucomicrobiae bacterium
GAAGCCCTTTTCCATCCATGACCTCCGCACTCGCCTCGCGGCGCTCCAGGCGGATGGGGAGGTCGAGACAGTCGCGCTGGTTTCGTGATCGTGACGCGGATCATTCGATCCGGTTCCCCGCGATCTCTGCGAGAGAAAAGCCCAGGTCGGGATTCTCGGCGTCCAGTGTCTCGCCTCTTCGGATCAATTCCTCCCGCGTGGGACTCTTTCCCTCCCGCAAGGCGATCACGACCAGGTTTCCGGTGCCGGGAACATCGAAGCGAATCGGTTCGGGAAAGACCGCGCGGATCGATGCGAGGTCCCTGTCGGTGTGGGGATCGGTGCGGATCAGATTGAAGGCGATGAGGCCGCCCGGTTTCAGATGCGAGCGGAGGGTTTGCAAAAAGGCCTCCGTCTTGAGCCGTTCGGTGGCTGTGCCCGGTCCGGAGATCTCCGGAGCCCGGAGAAAGGCGTCGAGATAGATCGCGTCGTAAGGATCTCTCGGAGAATCGAAAAAGGTGAAGGCATCGGCCGTGTGAATCTTCGCACGTGGTCCGTCGCGGACACCGAAATATTCGGAAGCGATGGACACCACGACGGGGTCGATTTCGACCGCTTCGACGAATGTCGCAGGAAATCGCTCGCCGAGGAAGCGCACCATGCCCCCGCCGCCAAGGCCCACGAGGAGAATCCGTTCCTGCGGTTCCCGAAACAGCAGCGAGGCGAACATTCTCTTCGCATAGCCGTGTTGGAGTGTGGCAGGAGTCGCGAGGTCGATGGCGGACTGGCAGTGCTCCGCACCGGAGTCATCGACAAAGAAGAGGCGGCGCACCCGATCCTTCTCCCGAAGGCGGATGCGTGAAAAGTCCGACTTCGTTTCGAAGATGACCTTGCCGTAAGCTTCGTCCACTGCGGGACGGCGGACCTGCACCGCGATCTGGGCGAGACCGGTGAGGCCGAGCAGGAGGGTGAGCAACAGGAAGAGTGTTCTCGACGTCAGCCAGGCCATGTTCGTCAGCTTTCACCCTCCTTCAGTGCGAGGAGCCTGACACATTCCTCGAGCAGCCACTCGGGTTTCATGAACGGCTCATAGCTGATCTCCTGCCAGCGGATGCGCCCTCCGCTGTCGAGCAGGTAGGTGCCGTGGAGCGGCAGATCCTCAAAGTCATCGTGGGCCCGGAAGGCCTTGAAGGCGGTCAGTGGGGCGTCGGAATACAGCGGGAAGGGAAAGGCGGACTTCTTCTCTCCCTCGCCCGCAAGCGTATCCTTCAAGCCTTCCGGTGTATCGGTGCTGACCGCGACGAGATCGATCCCGGATTCGCCAAAACGCTTCGCAACCGGGGAAAAGGTGTTGAGCTGCTCCATGCAGTGCGAGCATCCCTTGCCGAGAAAGAAAACGACGAGACGAGGGCGTGCTCCCGGAACGAAGAGCGGCACTTTCTCGCCGACGATATTGGTCACCGTGGCGGCAGGGGCCGCCGGAGGAGTCCAGCGGAACGGGCCGAGGGAGTCGAGATCGGGTCGTTCCCCGAGATCCTTCGAACCTTCCGGCTCGAGACGCCAGTCTTCCGGATAGCCGAACTCCTTCGCAATGGGAGCGAGGGGTTTCAGCACGGCGAGATCGGCGTCCGCTCCGTGGGCGACGGTGCGCAGCCGAGTGAAGGCCTCGCGGGCTTTTTCCGTCTCGCCGTTTGCGTGGAGGATGCGGACCTGGGCGATGAGCGGAAGGATCTCATTTTTTCCTGAAGAAACGGCTTCTCCTGCCAGTCGGATGGCCTCGCTGCCTTTTCCGGCCCGCTGCCAGAGAGAGGCGTGACGCCATTTCGGGAGATCCTTCAGTTTGGGAAGAAGCGCGAGGGCTTTTTCGGTGTCGGGCGGA
>CALDKL010000628.1 GCA_937898895.1 uncultured Verrucomicrobiae bacterium
TTCTTGGCCCTGATCCTCTGTTCAGGACTGATCGTCATGGCCTGGTTCGTCACGGATCCCATCATCGCGGTGCTCACAATCAGTGCCGGCATGTTCTGTGCAGCGATTGCCAACCCCATCTTGGCCGCCACGGTGATGAATCTGGGTGGGGCCCATGTCGCCACCTTCGGGGCGATCGTAAATATGAGCGGGAATCTCGGTGCGGCTGCCTTTCCCATCGTTGTTCCCTGGCTCCTTGCGAATGTCGGGGGATGGGACGCGGTTCTCGCAGGTTTTGCCGCACTCTATGCAGTCGCTGCAGTGTTTTGGATTCTGATTCGGACAAAGGAAAATCTGCTGGAAAAGTGAGTGTGAGGAATGGCATCTTCCTACGTTTCCTCGTTTCTGGTGTTTCAAAATCGCGCTACGTCCCGATTACGTCCTTCTTCAAATCTCGCAAGACACGCAGGTCGCCCCAGTTCGCTCCGTGCATGCGACGTGCGCCGGTACTACGTTTCTCGCCAAATCGCTTTCGCTGGATTCGCTCGCGTTCAAAAACCGTATTGACGAAATCCGCCGTGCCGAACACGGCACCATCACAAAAATAGCGAACCCGGTGACGAAGGACTTCTTGCAGGGACATTTGGCCGTCTTTCTCGAGCACGGCTTCGACCTCCCCCTCCTTGATCCCCCGACGCCCGGGCATCCCGCGATCCGCATCTCCCAAAACTTCTTGCCCCTCCAGATAGAGGAACTTGCGATAGCGATCCGCCGTGCGTCGCCAGTCGCGTTGGAGGGATGTATCGCCGAGAGCCTCGCCAAGCATCAGGCCCAACCCTTCTCGCGCCCGTTGTGCCCGGCGACCTCCTCCGAGCGCTTCTGCATATCCACACCAGCGATATTTCTCCGGCTTTGAAACGAGTCCGGCCCGCACCGGATTGAGGTCGATGTAGGCCGAGATCGTGAGTAGGGCTCGTTCGCAATCCTCCACCAGGACGCTCTTGTAGCGCCCTTCCCAGAGTGTTCCGGTGCGTTCGAGACGCTTGTTCATGTAGAAGGTGATCCGTTGCTTCAGTTCTTTCAGAAACAACCCCAGATCCCCCCGGCGTCGCTCGTAGCGCTGGAGAATTGCGTGGTGGTGGGCCTCATTTCCCGACCTGCGGGCGGTCTCCAGTTCCTGTTTCACTCCCTCAACGGTGACTCTGTCGTAGAGCAGTGGCAGCACTGCCAGCAATCCACTCTCGTCGAGAGGAGCAAGCGTTTCCCTGTCCGGCACTTCCAGGAGAAGGTGAAAATGATTCGACATGAGGCAGTAGGTCACCACCCTCACTCCGGTGAATGCCTCCTGATTTCGGACGAGTTTGCGAATGACCTCCTTCTCGCGATCACCGAAGACCATGCGCCGATCCACGACGCGGGACATCACGTGATAGAAGGAGCGACCGGTTCCAAGGAGTCTGGATGTTCTCATGAGGTTGGGAGTTGGAAGTCCAAAAAAGAAAGAAGACAGGCCCAAGAGCAAACAGAGCACAAATCGGACTCAATCACAACAATTAAGTTCCTGTCCCATTATTTGATCGCTCGCTGTTCCGATTCTCGTTTTCCTTCTTTGATCACGGATCCCGCACTTCCCAGAGTCGCTTGAGCAGCTCGAACATCTCCGGATCGTGTCGTTTCAGCTCGTCTCGATGGAAGGGATAGAAGTCATTCTTCGAAAAATAGGCCTCGGTGCTCTCCGCGAAGTATTCTTTCGGGTTCGTCATCGCGTAGGCTCTTTCGAGCCGTTGACGACCTTCGGAGTCTTGACGGGATACGTTATCGTAGAGGCCCTTGGCTCTCGCCTTCTCGTAAACCGCCTTGATTTCCGCATTCTCAAAGCCGAGCACGCGGTCATGAAAGGCATGCGCCAGTTCGTGCAGGGCGAAATTCGGCATCCGTCGGAATTCGGATTCGAAGATGCGAACATTGGTGAACTCCACCGCCTTCTCCATCACAGGGTCGCGACCGTTGTCCTTCAACCAATCTGCTCCAGGATGATATTCGGCCCGCGGTCGCGAGTTCGGATATTCGGGATTGATCCACAGCGGCACCTTGCGCAGCTCCGCTACGGATTTGGTGGGAACAACCCGCACGATCTCATCGAGCTGTACCCGCAGCAGGTTCAGCGCTTTCTCCAGTGACTCCGCATCGTGGAAAAGAGACGAATGAATGTGAACGGACCATCCGGCGATGAGCCGCGGCTCATGAGTGTTTGCGTCTGTGTGCCGCTCGTGAAGTTTTTGCTGCTCCCGTTGGATCAGTTCCCGCGCCTTCAAGAGCCGATCTGGCCACACAAACGGGGGAGATTTCGCCGGATCATACCCTGCAAGATGGCCCGTCAGCCGTGTCTGCGGTTTGGTGTATTTCAAGACGGTGTCGCCAAATACCTCAAGGCATAACGCGGCGAGTTTCGGGTCATAGCTGGACAATTCGTGGCGGGTATCGACATGGTTGTGTTGCGGGTCGTTCTGTCGGTTGTTGTCGAACCAGCTCTGAACGCCCTCTGCCCAGTATTCGCGATGATTGGTTGAGGCATAGGTGCCTGTCCACTTCCCTGTCTTCATCGCCGCATCAAAGCAGGACTTCAATCGAGTGTCGAAGGTGGGGTCCACATTCGCCATTCCACGCAAGTGCATGTTGTGCGCGAACTCGTGGATGAGGATGTTCTCAGTGGCATACGGGTCACCTTGGTAGGCCAGAAGATTCTCCTCCGCACAGGAGCAGAACGGATCTGTCTCGCTGCCGCCAAGACCGCGCGCCCGTGCGTCCCAGTATTCCTTCGCGGTCAGCATCGCAAAGCCCTTCACCGGCCCAAGATGAGAGAACTCCGGTTGGTCGGTTGTAAATTCATCATGTGCGAGGATACACAGCCGCGCCCCGCTTGCCGTCATTGCCTCCCCCACGTCCGGCC
>CALDKL010000629.1 GCA_937898895.1 uncultured Verrucomicrobiae bacterium
CATTTTAACTCAACTTGTCGATTTGTCGCTCGTCTAAGCCCGACAGGCTGCTAGAGAGCCGAATTCGCGGCGTCCTGCAAACACTATTCGAGGATTAGGAGGACGGCTCTCGGTGAAATGGGCGGACATACTTGTCCTTGATGTTCGATGGCGGCGGCATCATGTTCCGTCGGTGCTCATGAAACGATTGCTCCTTCTCTCCACCATGGCCGCGACCTTGCTTGTGGGCGGCTGTGTCTCGACTCGTCCGGCGGCAAACCCGACGAAGTCGAGTCCGACGAAATCGAGTGCGACGACGGCAGGGGTATCCGCTCCCGCGCCGACCACGGGTGGCTCCGCCAGCCCCTCTTTCAAAGAAACCGCCCGACTCGACCGGGAACTGGGAGACCGGGTGATTCCCTATCCGTTCAACAATTGCGCCGTGATCCAGCGTCCCTTTGGTCCCGAGGGACCCAAACATCGGCGCATTTACAAGGGGTATGAGGTGTTGTTCTGTTGCACCCCTTGCGTCCGCGCCTTCGATGCGAATCCGGAACCCTACATGCCGCGCATCATCGCCGCCGCGAACGAAAAGGCGGCAGGAACGGTGACCCCGCCAGTGGTCGCGGGGCAGTGATCCGGGGAGATTGTCGGAACTTCGGTGGCAGAATTGTTCACCGATCTTCCGCATCGACGTCGATCACGGGGTCTTTGCGCGACTTGCGACCGAGGAGGCCGCCGAGATCGATGCCGAAATAGGCCAGGCAACTGATCACGAGAAGGACGGCGGCGGCCTCGTCGAGGTTTCCCACTACGGGTAGGTTGTCCGGAATCAATTCGAGAAATCCCGCCGTCGGATTGATCAAATAGACGATCCCGAGTGCGCCAAACAGCCCCGCGATGATCGAGCCCACCACAGTTCGTTTGCCTTTGTCGTCCGTGGGGTTGGTGTTCTGATGTTTCATGGGAGCTATTCTGCGATGGTCCGGTCCCTGATGCCAGTACAATCCACGGAGGGAATTGTAACTTTCCGGACGTCGGGGGACTTTGTGAAAAATTTCACAAAGTCCCTTGAACTTCGAAAACCCCGGTCCGATACTCCCACGCCCGGGTGTCCGCTATCGGCGCGGCCACCCGATCTCCTCCTGCCATGTCGACCACTTCCCGCGAGATCGAAGTACTCGACTCGGCCGCCCGTGCCGAGTCGCTCAAGGGTTACCAGGCGACGGCCGAGGACTTGGTCGGAGAGAAGCTGGTGCTGAACATGGGGCCTTCCCATCCGGCGACCCACGGGGTGCTGCGGCTGATCCTCGAACTCGATGGCGAATTCATCACCAAGGCCGATCCGGACATCGGATTTCTGCACCGGGGCGATGAAAAAATCGCAGAGAACATGCAGTACAACCAGTTTGTACCGTACACGGACCGGCTCGACTACCTCGCTCCCCTGGCCAACAATGTTGCCTATGCCCTCGCCGTGGAAAAACTGATGGGATGGGAGCTGCCGCCCCGCGGCCAGGCGATCCGCACGATCTGCTGTGAGATGGCCCGCATCTCCGCCCACCTCCTCGGACTCGGTGCCTTCGCGATGGACGTGGGAGCGATGACCGTTTTCCTCTACACCTTCACCCAGCGCGAGACGATCTACGATCTTTGCGAGCTGCTCACCGGGGCGCGTTTTACGACGAGCTACACCCGCATCGGTGGTCAGATTCGTGACTTGCCCGAGGGGTTCACGCGGAAATTGTTGCAGTTTTGTGATGAGTTTCTCGTGTGTCTGGGAGAGGTCGATACCCTGCTCACGCGCAACAAGATCTTTCTCGACCGCACCAGGGACATCGGGGTGATCTCGAAGGAGGACGCCATCGCCTGGGGGCTCAGCGGACCCAATCTGCGCGGCTCCGGTGTCGAGCACGACGTGCGCAAAGCGAATCCCTATCTCGATTATCACCGCTACAAGTTCGAGATTCCCGTCGGCACGGTCGGCGACTGCTACGACCGCTACCTGGTCCGCATGGAGGAAATGCGCCAGAGCGTCTCGATCCTCCGGCAGGCCATCGCCGGATTGCCCGATGGCCCCATCAACGTGGCGGATGCGAAACAGCGACTCCCCCGGAAAGAGAGCGTCCTCATGAGCATGGAGGAACTCATCCACCACTTCATCCTCGTCACCGAAGGGCTCGACGCACCCGTTGGCGAAGTCTACTTCGGAGCAGAAAATCCGAAGGGCGAACTCGGTTTTTACATCCACTCGAAGGGCGGAGGCGTGCCGTATCGGCTCAAGATCCGCAGCCCCTCCTTCGTCAATCTCAGCATCCTGCCCAAGCTCCTCGAAGGCTGTTTGATGAGTGACACCGTCTCCATCCTCGGAAGTCTCGATTTCGTGATGGGGGAATGCGACCGATAAGCGTCGGAGTCACCCTGCCAAAGCCACCTTTTTCTCTATCCCTTTCACCCATTGCCGAGACGACAGACGCCCCGCCATGTTCACCGTCCCACAGGATCTCGAAGCGGAAATCGACGAACGCATCACCCATTACCCGGTGAGCAAACGCTCCGCCGTGCTCCCGGTGCTCCATCACTTGCAGCAGCACTTCGGATACCTCAGCGAGGAAGCGGTCGAATGGACGGCGGCGAAGCTGGGGCTCGAGCCGATCAAGGTGCTCGAGGTGGTCACCTTTTATCCCGGTTTCCGGCAGGAGGCCCCTGGCAAATACCACATCCGTGTCTGTCGCACCCTCAGTTGTGCGATGGCGGGCAGCCACGAGCTGATGGATTCCCTCTGTGAAAAGGCCGGGATCGACCGATCCGGCGTCACCCACCATCATCCCATCGCCGTCAGCCCCGACGGAAAATTCAGCATCGAGTTCGCCGAGTGTCTCGCGAGTTGTGGATTCGGGCCCGTTTGTATGGTCAACGATGATTTCCACGAGGCCGTCACCGACGCCGAGGGGCTCCTCAAACAGTATTCCTGATTTCTGATATGGGCGGCATCACCTACCAGAGCGGCCGAGCGCCGCATGCCAAGGAGCACCGGGTCATCTTCCGCAACATCGACCGCGCGGGGTGGGACACGAGCATCGACACCTACCGGAAGGAAGGGGGATACGAGCAGTTGAAAAAGGCCTTGGGGATGGAGCGCGCCGCCATCATCGAGGAGGTGAAAAAATCCGGTCTCCGCGGTCGGGGGGGGGCCGGTTTCCCGTGCGGGGTGAAGTGGACCTTCATTCCTCCGAACAACACCAAACCCGTCTACCTCATCTGCAACGGCGACGAATCCGAACCGGGCACGTTCAAGGACCGATACATCCTTCACCAGGATCCGCATCAGCTCATCGAGGGCATGGCGATTGCCTGCTTCGCGGTGGGGGCGAACCTGGCATATCTTTATTTGCGAGAGGAATTCCCCGAGGCCGCCCGCATCGTCGAAAAGGCCATCGCCGAAGCACATGCGAACGGCTTCCTCGGCAAAAATATTCAGGGCTCCGGATTTGACCTCGAGATCTACGTGCACCGGGGAGCCGGAGCCTACATCTGCGGGGAGGAAACCGGTCTGATCGAGTCGCTCGAGGGCAAGCGCCCCTATCCGCGCATCAAGCCGCCCTTCTTCCCGGCGGCGATGGGCCTCTACCTCTGCCCGACAATCGTCAACAACGTCGAGACGCTTTGCCATGTGAAACACATCATCGAGATGGGGGGCGACGAGTATGCCAAAACCGGGACGAAGAACAACACCGGCACCCGCATCCTCTGTGTGAGCGGCGATGTGCAGAAGCCGGGCTACTTCGAGGTCGAGGTCGGCAAAGTGACGATGGGCGAAGTGATCAACGACCTTTGTGGCGGACTCCGGCCCGGTCGCAAACTCCGGGCGGTGATTCCGGGCGGATCGTCCGCGAAAGTCCTCCGCGCCGACGAGATCTTCACAGTGGGTCGAGGCGACGATGCTCGGAAACTCACGATCTGGGACATACCCATGGATTTCGACACTCTCGCCGCGTGCGGGTCGATGGCCGGTTCCGGCGGCGTCATCGTGATGGACGACAGTCGTTCGATGAGCTGGGTGCTGAACAATCTCAACAACTTCTACGCACACGAATCCTGCGGCCAGTGTACGCCGTGCCGGGAGGGATCGCTCTGGATGAAAAAAATCACCGACCGCCTCGTCGCAGGCAAGGCCTCGCCGAGCGACATCGACACTCTCTACGGCGTCGCCAAAAACATCGATGGGCGCACCATCTGCGCCTTTGGGGAAGCCTGTTCCTGGCCGACGGAGAGCTTCGTCGAGAAATTTCGCGACGAACTCGTCGCCGACGCGAAACCCTCGCTCGAGAGCGCCATCGTGAACCCCGAAACCCTCACCGCCGCTGCGGGCCTTTGCGATTGAGATGAGCGAAGTGAAACCCGATCTCGTAGACGTTCAGATCGACGGCGTCTGGCACCGATTCCCGAAGGGAACGCGTCTGATTGAGGCCTGTCGCCAGGTCGGAGCCGAGGTGCCGCATTACTGCTATCACCCGAAGCTCACTTCGCCCGGCAACTGCCGCATGTGCCTCGTCGAGACCGGCATGCCGCCGCGTTCCGCGCCTGGGGCCGAGTCGCCGCAGCCCGACGAGAGCGGACACCTCCCCATCGTCTGGATGCCGCGTCCCGTCATCGCCTGTGCCAACACCGTCGCCCCGAACATGGGGGTTCGCACCACCAGCCCTCTCGCCGAAGAGTGCCGCAAGGGTGTGATGGAGTTTCTCCTCGCCAACCATCCCCTCGATTGCCCCATCTGCGATCAGGTCGGTGAATGCACCCTTCAGGAATACAGCGTCGAACACGGAAAGGGGGAATCCCGCTTCCGCGAGCAGAAGGTGAAAAAGCCGAAAAACGTCGCGGTCGGCCCCCGCGTGCGACTCGATGACGAGCGCTGCATCATGTGCAGCCGCTGCATCCGATTCACCGACGAAATTGCCGATGATCCGGTCCTTGGATTCACCGATCGGGGCAGCCATACCGTGCTCACGGTGTATCCCGGTCGTGAACTGGCCAACAACTATTCGCTGAACACGGTCGACATCTGTCCCGTCGGAGCACTGACCTCGAATGATTTCCGGTTCCAGATGCGGGTCTGGTTCATGCGCGAGACCGACACGATCGATGTAAACTGCGCGACCGGGGCGAACATCACCGTCTTCAGCCGCCAGAACAAGATCTACCGCATCGTGCCGCGCCGGAATAACGACGTGAACTCCGACTGGATGCCTGACTCGCACCGTCTCAATTTTCACTGGATCGACAGCGAAGCCCGCCTCACCGAACCGATGGTGAAGGAGCACGGCCGCCACCGCGCCGCGACCTGGAGCGAAGCCCTTGCGAAGACGGCGGAGAAATTGGCATCCTTGTCAGGGTCCGAGATCGCCGTGATCGCCTCGGCGCGGATGACCAATGAAGAACTCTTCCTCGTCAGGCATCTCGTCCGCCAACTCGGCGCCACTCAAATCGACATCGTGCCTCGCATGGGCGAGGGCGATGGGTATCTCATTTCCGCAGATCGGAACCCGAACACCAACGGGGCGAGACTCGTCCTTGGCCTCGCCCGGCCCGGTGACGGACTCGACCGTGTGCGCTCGGAGATCGAACAGGGTCGGATCAAGGCAGTCCTCTGCTTTCAGGAGAATCTCGTCGAAGACGGGGGATTTTCGCCCGAATTGCTCGGCAAGCTCGACTTCCTGCTCGCCTCCTATCCGCTCGCTCATTCGACGACGGGCCTGGCCGATGTCGTGCTGCCTGGTGCCTGCTGGGCCGAGAAGTCGGGCACGATGGTCAATGTCACCGGACGTCTCCAGCGTCTCAACAAGGCGGTCGACGGTCCGGGAGAGACGCGCGAACCGTGGGAGATTCTCCGCGATCTCATCGCCTCCCTCGGTGGGGACAGCGGCGTGACCTCCGTCGCGGAGATCTTCCGGCAGATCGCCGCTGAAGTAACGGAATTCAAAGGTCTCGCCTGGGGGCAGATCGGAGACCTCGGGCTGCCTCTCATCGAAACCGGCGAAACCATTCCCGCCCTCGAGCGCGAAAAACAGCGCAAAGCCGCCGGGCTCATTGTCGGCTGATTTTCTTTTGACCACATGGATTGGCATCTCCTCATCGCAGCCGCAATCAAGATCGTGGTCTTCGTTTTCCTCGTGACCTTGCCGCTCGTGGCGATGTCGGTATGGGCGGAGCGCCGCGTCAGTGCCGCGATCCAGGATCGGGTCGGGCCGAATCGGGTCGGGCCTTTCGGCCTGCTTCAGGCAGTGGCCGACGGCATCAAATTCCTCCTCAAGGAAGACTTCACGCCCGCCCATGTCCGGACGTTTTACTTCTGGCTCGCTCCGGCCCTGACGATGGTGCCGGCCCTGCTCACTTGCGCGGTGCTGCCCTTCGGCAGTCGCCTTTTCGGCGAGAAGATGGTCATCGCCGACCTCGACGTGGGGCCGCTCTATGTCTTCGCAATCGCCTCGCTGACCGTCTACGGCATCGTCCTCGCAGGCTGGGCCTCGAACTCGAAATATCCCTTCCTCGGCGGGGTGCGATCCACCAGCCAGATGATTTCCTACGAGATCTCCCTCGGTCTCTCCATTGTCCCGCTGGTGATGATCTACGGTGATCTCAATCTGAGCCGGATTGTCTTCGCTCAGGCGCAGAATGGCTGGGCGATTCTGCCGCTCTGGGGGGAAGGACTCAGTGGAAAAGGGTTCCTCCTCCTGATCCCCACGCTCATTTCCTTCGTCATCTTCACGACTTCGATGTTCGCGGAGACGAACCGTC
This sequence comes from uncultured Verrucomicrobiae bacterium, assembly GCA_937898895.1. Classification (GTDB taxonomy): domain Bacteria; phylum Verrucomicrobiota; class Verrucomicrobiia; order Verrucomicrobiales; family DEV007; genus Arctic95D-9. The sequence continues at coordinate 6,775 of CALDKL010000629.1, forward strand.
TTCCCTTCGACCTCCCCGAGTGTGAGACGGAACTCGTCGCGGGCTACCACACCGAATACAGCTCGATGAAGTTCGCCCTGTTCTTCCT
>CALDKL010000630.1 GCA_937898895.1 uncultured Verrucomicrobiae bacterium
GTGGTCGGGATAGGGCACAAATTCGGGAAAGACCGTCGAAACGGGATCGTCGAGTCGGAAGCGATCCGCGTCGAGAAATCGCGCCGCGAGCAGTCCGGTGATCGATTTGGTGATCGAGAATACGTCTGCGCGAAAATCGAGGTCGATGGGGGCTTTCCCTTTCGGCGTGAAAGCGGCGTGGTGCAGGATCTCGCCGCGCCGGGCCACCAGTGTGGTGAAGGGTGCTCCGCTCTCATCGGCCCAGGCCTGGCAGATGCGGTTGAGTTCGGCGAGGCGGTCGGCGGCAGGCGGGATTTTCGCGGGGTGCAGCACGGGGGCTGCCGCTGCCGTTTCCAGCCGACGCGGTGGCGGCAGCGGGCGTGGAGTGAGGCCTTCGTAGGCGAGGCGGGCACGCAGTTCGCAGAAACGGGCGCGGTCTTCGATGCCGTATCGCAGTCGCGTCTCGGCATCGCTCTGCTGTGCGTCGTGGAGCGCGGCGGCGAGGCGCACCCCTCGGGGATCTCCGCCATTGAGGAATTCCAGCAGGCCTCGCTCGATCATGCCGCGGACCTCTTTCCGGCGGGGCTCCAGTGCCTCGGGCGATTTCTCCCGGAAATCATCGAGGCGGAATCCGAACGATTCCACAGGTGCGAAAAAAAAGCCCTCGGGCCGGGCAAAGCAGGTGGCCGAGCGCATGACGGGTTTGCCGTCCTCCAATCGGCTCCGCGTGATGGCGATCCAGCGTCCCGCGTGGGCGGGTTTGTCGAAACGTTTGCCGGTGTCGTCGAACCACGCCACCTCTTCGATGACGGGGTGCAGCCCGTGTTCGGCGAGGCCGGTGGTGCGCCAGGCGAAGTTCGGCGGATGGTCGAGGTTGAAGAGGTAGCCGAACGGGGCTTCTGGCTCCGGCGCGGCGGAGCGCAGTGCCTCGATGCGGGCTTCGGCGGGGGAGGGACTGGTCTCGGCCCCCGACGCGATGAATCCTGCCGCGATGGATACCGCACCCGCAAGGACAGGGAAGTGTCTGCACCGGATCTTCATACCGTTTCCGCTCTGGCGGCGGATGACGAAGGTAGCGGCACGGACCTCACTCGGCAATCCGGTATTCGCGCCGGGCGTGTCGGCCTTTCTCGCTCTCGTAGCGGGCCAGAATCTCGTCGTCGCGCAGGGTTCGTCGATAGAGCCTCACTTCGTCCAACATTCCGAGGAAGGGTTGCCAGCGGTTGCCGATGAAGAGATCGCCGCCTTTGGCGTCGAGGGAGCCGATGAAATCGGCCGGAATCTCGCCGGTGTGGTCAGGTTTGCCATTGAGGAAATAACGAACCTGGCGTCGGGTGCGGTCGACCACCACGGCAAAGTGGCTCCAGGCATTTTCCGGGAGGGTGCCGACGGGACGGATGGCACAGG
>CALDKL010000631.1 GCA_937898895.1 uncultured Verrucomicrobiae bacterium
CGCCACCGCCAAAGCGCGACAAATGCCTGCCCAGATCGATGAAGAGCACCCCGTTGGCGGCCGCCACCTCGCGAGCCGCCGAGGCATACGGCCTCTCCAGCCCCCACTCCATCGCGCCGCCTCCGTAATTCACCATGGGGGGAGCGAAGAGGATGAGATCCGAATTCGCCCTCTTGGCCGCATCGAGGATCTCCTGGAGTGCGCGTTTGTAACTGTCGATCGAGAGAAAGGAAAAGGCGTCGTAGACTCCGTACTGAACCAACACGAGATCGGGTTCATGGAGAAAGGCGTCGGTGTGGGCTCTCCTCAGACCGTCGAGTGCCGTTCCCTCCCAGGTGGTGAGGTTCTCCATCGTAATTTCATCCCCCAGGTAATCGGTCAGCTTCGCCCGCATCCCCTGGCCGGGATTGAGGAGCCGAACGCTGCCGGGATAGAAGAATTCGCGGGCAAGCTGTCCGACAAAGGTGCCCGCATAGGAAAAGAGCGGGTTGTTGCTCTGACGCACTCCGGGAACGGGATTGTATCCCCCCATGACATCGTCCCCGAGGAGAACCACATGGACCGGCTCCCTGCCTTCCAGCTTGGGAAAGGTTCTCGGCAAATACTGCTTGAGTCGCTCCCGCTGTTCCAGCGTCAGGGGGTAGGCCGCGACCTCCCGGGCCGCGATGGCAGAAAACAGCCCGAGGGCAAGGCACGCGGCAAACAATCTCATGGGTCGATCCGGACGAAGGAAAAACGAGGGAGGAAACCCGAACCTTAGTCAAAGACGCCCGAAATTCAAGATTCTCTGACCGATCCCGCCAAGTGCTCCGCAGATCGTCCCCGAGACGCCTCGCCCTCGTCCACCCGCCACAAGAGGGCAGCCCCCTCTCAGCCGACGAGAGCAAACCCTTGCCGCAGCCCCCCGATCCGTGACGGTGGACTCTCCAACACCCTTCCGCCGCCTACCTTCAAAGGGACGAGCCGATTGTTTATAAAACAGGGAAGCCCGCCCCACCCTTCTCTGCCTTGTGCTGAAAGCGCATTCTTCGTCTCAGATCGCTCCACTTCGTGGCCAATTTCGGAGGTTTTTTGCAAATTTTTTGCCTCGAATGCTAAAAAGACTGGAAATTCTAATCAATTCATAATATTAATAGGGGTTGAGTAAACCAACCTACCTTATTTCCCATGTCTGCAGCAGCCGAACTCAAGCCCTTTTTCTTTGACGAAGACGGTGACCGGGAGATCGATCTCCAGTTCGATTCCCATCAGTTCCGGCCCGTCACGCCCTATACCGATGATCTTGATGACGAGTATCAGGCGGCCCAGGACAAACTGCGCGAACTCCGCCAACAGGAAGAACAAATCAAACGCCAGGCGGCCGAACTCGAGGAACTAACGAAGAAGGAGCAGCTTTTCAAAACCGGACGCCTCGGGGTCTGTGAAGAACTCAATCGATACCTCGGCATCCTCGATCGCGAAGCCGCCGACGCCACGCGCCTCGCCGAGCAGTGCACGACCGCACACGAGCGCCTCACCGGTCATCTTGCCAACATCAATGCCCTGCGTCCGGAACTGTGGAGCCGCGCCGACCGAAAGAACGAACTCGCTCGCGCTCTCGGCACCATCGAATCCGCCGAGGATGAAATCGATGCCGTCGCGCCGATGGTGCAATCCTTCGGAAAGAAGGGGGGGCTTTTCGGTGGCAAAGTCGCGAGCCTGCCCCTTGGTTCCAGCAATCCCTTCGGTGGCGAGCGCGGCGACTTCCTCTACTGGCTGAAGAGCGGTTTTGCCTTTTCCCTGCCCTTTGTCGGGTTCGCGGTCATCGCTGTGATCGGCTTCCTCTTTTTCTGAAGCCTGTTACCGCCCTCCCCGAGAGCCTCCGTGTGCGGAACCAACCTTGTTGAGCCACGTCGATTGACCATGAGCCTGTTTTCCCGCAAACCTAAGAATCGCCGTCGTCGCGTCCGCGCCAAGAAAACGGTCGATGCCTGGGATCTTCCGGCACTGAAGAAGGTCAAACCCAAAAAGAAGGTGCGGAGCGATGATCTCGTCGACCGGGTCTATCAGATCAATGCCCAGATCGGAGCCATTGAAAATTTCCTCGCGGAGAAAAACGCAGCCCGGACCTACTCCGAACAACTGAAACGTGTAGGAATCATTCCTCCACCCGATTGCACCGCGAGGCGCGGCAGAGGCACAAAACCAATGCTCTCCCACGCCGAACGCCGTCGCTACTACGCCGAACGCAGCAAAAACGGGATCCATTTCTTCTTCCTCTTCTGCCTCGCCTGCGCCCTGGTGTGGTGGTTGCTGTTTTCGGGAGTCTGATCCGAATTCCGGACAGAAACGCGGTCAGGCATCGGCGACTTCTTCCGACCGCACCCCGTTCCTCACCTCGAACTCGCGGCACCAGCCCTTGATCTCGAGATCGTTGAAGATCTTGCCCATCACCCGCCGGAGCAGGCCTTTGAGGTTCGCATTCTCGAGATCGGCGAGGGCGCGAACCGCCGCTTCCTTGTAGGTCTCGAAGAGAAGAAGACATTTCTCATCCGCCTCGAGCGTGTGGGCGAGATTTCGGATCTTGTGGAGTCCGATGCCTGCGAGATCACTGCGAGACCAGAGCGCGTCGAGGACCGCACGATCCTCCCCTTTCGCCCGCTCCCGGGCGACCGCGAGGAGGACACTGGGACGCATTTGCCCGAGTTCGTTCTCGCCCGCATCTTCACCGAGATCGTCCATGTCGTCGCGAATCTGGTAGGCGATTCCGAGGTTTTCAGAATACTGCTCCAGCACGGCGGCGACTTCGTCGAGTCTCCCGGCATAGGCTGCCCCGAGTTTGAGGGCCACCTCGAAGGCCGGGGCTGTCTTTTCTCGGAAAATTTCGAGAACCTCCTTGGAAGCCAGCGGCCGGGGATCGCGCGCCCAGAGGAGTTCGGCCCCCTGACCACGACACAATTCCCGCTGTCCGCGGGCCGCGACGAGGAGCATCTGCGCCTTCACCGAATCACTGGCGTGGGATTCCCCGATGAGCCGATATCCCTCACCGATCAACAAATCCCCTGCATTCAGTGCCACGGCGACCCCGTGCTCGGCATGCAGGGTCGGCTGGTCGTAGCGACCGTGATCCTCGTCCTCGATGTCATCGTGAACGAGCGAGGCCTTGTGAAAGAGTTCCGAGGCGAATGCGATCTTTTTGAGATCTTCCGGAACGAGATTGCCCCGGTCCTCGCGCAGTGCTTCATACGCCGCCACGGTGAGAAATGGACGCCAGCGTTTCCCGTCCCGGGCAAGCCATTCGCGGGCAATCTCCTCCTGCCGACCGATGGCTGGCCCCATCACCTGCTCGATTGCGCCGGGGGTGAACCAGGTTTTCACCTCGTCTTGGAGCCGGGTGAGATCGAGACGGCGAGTCTGATCGTCGCTGGTGAGATGGATGTATTCCCAGACCCAGTCGATATCGACGGTGGTGTTGATGCAATCATCCTGCAGCAGCGGCACGGCAATCGAGGGAATCGCGGCGGCCTCGACATAGGGGAAGGTGCGCTCCAGCACCGGGAGACAGGAGATCCCGACGATGGCTTCGATCTGGCCCGTCTGAATCAGCGACATCACGATCGCCGAGCCTTCCGCAACGAGCACGGCGTATCCGAGACGCTCCGCCTCGTTCTGGAAGTCCTGGATCGAACAGAGACCACATTGTTTGCAGAGGAGACCGAATTCGTCGAAGGGTGCCGGGCATCGGTCCTCGATCCGGAGACATTTCGGCATGAGGAGAAGGCGCCGCTCGTAGGGAATCTCCGCGAGCGTTTCCCGCCACATCTCGTTGTTGAGACAGACGGCCGTGTAATGCAGATAGGTTTCCTCGTTCTCGTAGCCGAGTTTCGCGAGAATGCGCCGGGCATGCACGTCGAGTTCCTCCAGCGGCATCGGCGGCACCGGATTCGACTCGGCCACGTAATTGCGAATTTCGCGCAGGAAGGCATCGCGCTCGCCCTTGGTCTGCGGGATGTTTTTCTTCGGCGGACGGAATCGAGTGGTCGTGATCGGCACGGGCCGGGGCACCTTGATCGTCGACAGGGTTTCGGCTGGCTTGGACATCGGAAGGGCGGAGGAAAGGAGAGGGTTGGATCAGAGATCTGAGAGGGTATGTCTCCCGTAGGACTGTCAGCTTACAACACCAGGAGCTTACGAAAAGTAGAATCGATGCGGAGAAAATGACAATCCACGATCAGGGATCTTCCCCCACATGGCCCGGCTCCCTTTTGCTTGCGCCCCCGAGGGAAACCCGGCATCGTCCCACTCCCTCTCCCCACCCGCGCATGTCTCGCGACCGTTCTCTGCCGATCTTTGAACTCGAAAGTGATTTTCTTGCCGCCCTTCGCGACGAGCAGGCCAGGATCGTCGTCGAGGCACCAACGGGTTCCGGAAAATCGACTCAGATTCCCCAGTTCCTCGCCGACAGCGGCCTGTTCGGGGATCGGGAAATTTACGTGCTGCAACCGCGCCGCCTCGCAGCGCGTTTGCTCGCCCACCGCGTTGCCGGGGAGCGGAAGGGACGCCTTGGCGACGAAGTTGGCTACCAGGTTCGCTTCGAATGTGAAGTCTCGGCAAAGACGCGGATTCGGTTTGTCACCGAGGGCATTCTCATCCGCAAGCTCATCGAGCAACCCGACCTGCGCGATGTCGCTGCGGTGGTTCTCGACGAATTCCACGAGCGCCACTTTTTCGGCGACATCAGTCTCGCCCGCGCCCTCGCGGTGCAGCGCACCCGCCGCCCCGATCTGAAATTGGTGGTGATGTCGGCGACGCTCGAAACGGCGGCGCTCAACGCCTATCTCGGCGAAGGCACCCGGCATCTCGTTTCCCAGGGCCGCACCTATCCGGTCGAGATCGTCTACGAACCCCGACGCGAACGCCATACAGGCGAACTCTGGGATCAC
>CALDKL010000632.1 GCA_937898895.1 uncultured Verrucomicrobiae bacterium
GGTGCGCCTCCAACCCGGCGGGGCCGAGCAATGGGGACTGTTCACCGGCACCTTCACGCCTGCCGAACCCGGCTCACATCGCCTCGTCATGACCTGTGCGGAGAATGGCGGAACCCTCGAAACCCCTGTCACCGTCCAGGGCACCGCCCGTGAGCGCATCGGCGATCCCGCCCGCCATGATGTGCTCGAGGAAATCGCACGCATCAGCCGCGGCGAGCGAATCCTCACTCTCGATCCGGCAACGATCCGCGAACGCATCGCCGCCCTTCCCGAACCCGACCCCGTCGAACGACGCCTCCGCCTGTGGGCACATCCCGCCTGGATCGGCTCGATCCTCCTCCTTCTCACCCTGTTCTGGGTGGGGCGAAAGATGGCGGGAGTGGTGTGAGTGTCAGGGAAGACCGGACATCGCTTTCATCCAGCCGACACCAAAAGCGGACGGATCGGGCAATTCCGGAAGTTCCGGCGCACTCGTCGGGTCTCCCGAGAGGCCGGGGATCTCCCCGATTCCCGAGACGGCTCCGCTCACGGTATTCTTACCCCACTCCATCCTCGTCGGCGTTTTCACGACGCGGATCGCGGATTGCCCTTCCCCGGCGCTGATCCGGTTTCCGAAAAACCGTACCCCATCGGGGGCGAGAGAGGCTTCTTTCCTGTCATTGTATCCGATCACAACGGAATCTTTGCAGTCGATGATCGTGTTTCCCTCGATCACTGCGTCTTTCACCTGGAAATATCCGTTGAGTGCGCTGTCCGGAATCCCGTTGACGAGGCTGATCGCGCTGCGAAAGCCATCGCCGCGCAAACCAAAGAGCACGTTCCTGACCACGCGGTGGCGCTCGCCAATGATGCGAATTCCCCCCGTCCGACCGCGTTTCATGCCCGCGAAATAGTTTCCCTCGACGAGGCAATCATTCCCGTGTCGCAGCGTCAGGGTGCCGTCGGTCTCGACAAACCAGTTGCCCCGATAGGTGTTCCCACAGGATTTGTTGGAGATGCATTCCGTCTCGCCGTCACATCGATGGAAGTAATTTCCCTGCACGAGGCAATCCGCCTTCGTCATCGAGGTCTTGCTGTCCCCCACCCGGATCGTCTCGCCGCCGTTTTGATCGAGGCGGGGGCGATGTCCGAAGAAGTTGCCAACAATGCGGTGCTTCCCGCTGCCTTCCTCGTCAAGCCAGACGACAAGCGTCGTCCCTCTGTTCTTTTTTCCCAGGATCGTGCAGCGGTCGATCTGATTCTCCTTTCCGAAGATTCCGATCCAATGGTTTTCCTTTTCTTTTGCCGTGAACGATGTGTCCTCGCGGAAGGCGCAATCCGTCACCCGACAGAAGTTCGCCTTCCGCTTCGAGTCGATGCGGAACTCGAACCAGTCAGCGTTCACTCCGGAAAGATTTCTCAGGAAAAGTCCGCTCACGACGAGATGCGATCCTCCGAGGCGAATCCGCGAGGCTCCCGTAAAGATCGTCTCGCCAGCCTTTTCGGCCCGGATCGTGACAGGCCGTTCCGCGCTTCCTTCTCCATCGAGACGCAGGTCGGCGTCCTGCCATTCACCCGCCGCGAGGACGATGACATCGCCGGGTTTTGCATCACGCACCGCCTTCCGCGCCGACTCGGGATCGGAGACGAGGACCTCGGCGGAGAGGGGGGCGAAGGTTCCAAAAAAGAACAAGAGAATCAGAGCAGCCCTCATGGTCTTTTCCTGACAAACACACGCAATCTTGCCGACTCGAAGCTCCCCGCATTGCCCGAAAACGTCCAGTCCCGCGTCTTGGGATCCTTGGAACTATTGCCGATGCCGAGGTCCGCCGTGGAACCTCCCCGCCACTGGTTGATGGCAAGCACCGTCTGCTTCGCCTTGATCTGGTGGATCTGCATACATCCGTATCCCTCTCCGGAGGTCATTCGCTCATCCCCGAAGTCCCACTGATCCTCCGAGGCGCCGGGCACCTTCGCTGCGTTGATCGGACCATAGTTGTTCGGCCAGAATTCGATCTGCCCCTCAAGCTCATCCCCATTGGAGAGGCCTTCGACATTGCCGAGGACCTTCAGATTTTTTACTGAAGTCTGGTGAACGATTCCGGATTTCATGGTCGGCACCCCGATCTTCTTCGCCTCCGTCGCAAAGGCGTCCATCGAGGTCCAGACCCACTGCCGACCTCCGTTCGCGGGCAGCAATTCCATAAAGTAGCCGACCCGGTCGAATCCACCGGCGATCTCCGCAGTGCGATCCACCGAGTAGCGAATCTCCGCACCAAGTGCTTTCAGATCGAGATCGTAGACCAGTTCATATTCGGCTGCTTCGGGCACTTTCAGGGCGAAAAAGTCATAATCCGGCACCTTGCCAGCGCGAAAAGCACTGCTCGGCAGTCCGGCCCCGTTCGCCAGATTCGGCTCCGCCAACTTGTGCCAGGCATAGCGCAGGGCGACCGGCTCCTTCAACCCTTCGGAGGAAAGCACGACGGTGTCAGTGCCCTCGATTACCGCCTTCGCGGGGACAAACTCGGCGGTCTCGCCGATGATCTCGAAATGGGTCAGCGCCTTGCCGTCGCGCGACTTCAGTCCGCCCGCGACATTGTCGAATTTCACCCGCAGGCGGCCCGGCTCAACGACGAGGTCTCTGAAAACCGGTCCCGCCGCCACCGTCTCCGGACGCCCGTAGTCATTTTTCAACGCGAGAAGGGCAAGGCGGCGGCCCACTTCCTGTTTGTTCTTCGGGTGGATGTCCTTCGGATTGCCGATGTCGTTGGTCACGACCATGCCCGTTTTCGGGATCGACAGACAGGCCGCCTGCGCCTCCCAAAACCGAGGCAGAATCGAAGGATCCTCGTCGCCGTACTGATAGGGTGCGATCTGCACGAAGTAGAAGGGAATTTCGCCGCCCCACTGCTCGCGCCAGCCTCCTATGAGCGCCTGCATTTTCTCGGGGTAGAGCTGCTCGGCGTGATTCGACTCACCCTGATACCAGATCGCTCCGCGGAGCCCATAACCGACGAGCGGATGGATCATCGCATTGAAGAGTGTCGTCGGAGAGGTGTGTGCCGTCAGCGGAACGAGTGCCGGAGGAAACACCGGAGTGAGCGGAGCCGTCGCCTGTTTCGCGAGCGCCTCCGCTGCGGCCTTCTGCCACGCCGCGACCTCTTCGAGATGGGATTTGAGGGTGGTTTGATAGGATTCACTGGTGGGCAGAGTGTTCATTACCATTCCGTGGATGGTCGCGAGCGCCGGAATCCTGGCAAAACCCTCCACCGGCGTCCACGGCTCGATCCTCGTGCCACCCCATGAACTATTGATCAGGCCGATCGGGACACCCAACTCGCGATGCAACTCGCGGGCCATGAAATACCCCGCCGCCGTGAACTGGCCCACCGTCGCCGGACTACAGACCTGCCAGAGCGACTTCACATCTTCCTGCGGCGTCGCTGCGGTGAGGTGATCCACCTTCATCTGCCGGATTGCCGGAAAATTCGCTGCCGCGATCTCTTCGCCCGCATTCAGACTCGCCGCGACCGACCATTCCATATTCGACTGCCCCGAGCAGAGCCAGACCTCCCCGACGAGCACGTCTTTCAGCAGGATCGCCTTCCCGCCCGACTTTACCGAGAACTCGAGACCACTTTCGGTCGCCGGAGCGGCGGGCAACCGCGCCTGCCACCGCCCGTTCGTCTCCGCCTTGACCGTCACCGCTCTGCCCGCATCGGGGCCGAGCACGACGACGACCTCGCTCCCCGGATCAGCCCAGCCCCACACCGGAATCGGTGCGTCGCGCTGAAATACCATGTGATCACTGAAAAAGGCGGGCAGGCGCAGGTCGGCGTGGAGTGTGACCGTCGCGAGACCCGCAGTGGCGAAAAGCAAAGCACGGAGTGACATAGATCCCGAAATTGTCGCGAAGCGCGTCTCTTGGCAAGACCTTGTTTCCGCCAGCCCAAATTCAGGCGAGCCACCGCGACGGTCACTGCCGAATCCTGTAGGCGAAGGCGTCGCCCGTTTTGAATTGCACCCTGGATCCCGCCTGCTTGAACGCGACGGACCCGAGCACGCTTCCCTCCGAGTTCACCGCGTCGATGCCGACGATCTGATGTGGCTTCTTCGCCCCCAACTGCGCCAGATCCAGCGTCACCTCGAAGGTTTTCGAGTCAGGCAGGGGCACCAACTCCCAACTCTCGCCGCCGTATTTCAGTCGAAAGGCCCCATTGGTCGCGACCATGCCGAAATTCACGATCTTCCCGCTCCGGTTCATCCGTTCCTCACTCGCGGCCTCGTTCGGGTCATCGGGCTCGGCCTGGTATTGCACTGTGGGCTTTCCTCCCTTCACGACAACGGTGATCGAGCCTCCCTTGGCGCGAGCTTCGCTATCGCGGGCTCCGGAGAGGCGCATGCGTTCACCGTTTTCCGGATCATAAAAACCGAAACGCAGGGCAAAGCGCTGCTGGTCCGCCACCGCTTCCGGCAACCTCGCTTCATAGGTCGCCTCGACTGTCTCCGGGCGGGCGAATGATTCCGGGCGGATCGTCGTGCCTCCCTGAAACGCGATCTCCCGATTCGTGCTCTTCTCGTCCACGAAGTGCAGAAACGGACGGAACCGAGCCGGGCTCGCCTGCAAAACCTCCCAGGCAACGCGCACTTTCACCTGGCGGCCCTCGGAGACGACCTCGCGAACACGCAGTCGCATCACACCGGCCTCTGAAGAGGGCGGTCGCGCATCGGCAAAGAGCACGCCAGGCGATCGGGCAAAGGCGGAAATCACTCCGTCGCGCCGCTCGATGCTCGCTTCGCAGGCCGCTGCCTTTGCGAAGAAGCCATAACGCGGCAGGATCCGTCCATTCACCGTCCAACCACGAATGCCACGATTGACGGCGACCGTGCCGTTGGAGAAGGTCCCGAGCTGACGATGAGTCTCCCCGTCCGCCAACCCGTGTG
>CALDKL010000633.1 GCA_937898895.1 uncultured Verrucomicrobiae bacterium
ATCGGCGAGCAACTCGATTCCTCGATTCGTCATCGCTTCGTTGGTAAGGCGGAAATTGATGAAACCCGGACCGGCAATCTCCGGGGGATTGCAGAGGTCGGTGCCGTCGAAAGCCGCCACGACAGCCCCCGCCACCTCGCGCGGATTCTTTCGCAGCACCTTGGCGAGGATCATCGCGGCATTTGACTGGTAGTCGCCGAACTGGCGATTCTGCGTCGGATCCACCTGGATGAGAAAATCCTTCGGCAGATCCCCGGCGAAAGGGGTGCGGGCGAGCGCCTCGGCGAGACGCGAGGCAATCTGTTCGGAAAAGGTGGCGGGCATCGGGAGAGGGGGATCAACGTTTCCCGGAGTCCGCGGATGGTCCGGATCGGATCTTGGGGAAAAGCACGAGCATAAGCACCTGCGGAGCCCGATCAAGGCAGTTTTTCCGCCTTGTGGCTTTACATTCCTCCGGATCGGGTTCCATTGCAGGTCCACTTCGCCACCCCCGTTTGATGAGTCACCGCGTTCTCTTTGTCTGCACCGGAAACATCTGCCGCAGCCCGATGGCTGAGGGATTCCTGCGGAAGATGGCGAGAGAGGCCGGGGCGGATATTGAAAGTGGCTCCGCCGGTCTCGGTGCCATCGAGGGGCTGGCTCCCAGCGGGAACTCCATCCTCGCGATGAAGGAGGAAGGCATCGACATCTCGCGGCAGCGCAGCCGAATGCTCACTCCCGAGATGGTCGAGGAGTACACCCACATTTTTGGGCTTGGCAGTGGCCATGCCGAGGCCATTAGCAGCTACTTTCCGGCGGCCCAGGAGAAGACCTTCGTCCTTCGCGAATTCGTCGCCGACGGACTCGATATCGAGGTATCCGATCCCATCGGGGGCGACCTCGACGAATACCGCCTCGCGCGAAATCTCATCAAGGAGGCGATGCCCTCGATCCTGCGATTTGTCCTCACCGGTGATCCGGCCAAGCCGAAGGACTGAGAGGGGACCGCGGCTCGTCATTTCCCGAGGAAAGGGCCACGAGTGCCGCCATGGAAGGAGGTGACAACCTGTTGACCTGGGGGCTTTGGGCTCTTTCGCAAATCACGCGAGGCCATTTCGAAATTCCTGCAAACGACCGAGAACTGTTTGTCTCCCCATCAGCACCAGCATGGGCACGAGATCGGCTCCGGAAGTGCTCCCGGTGGTGGCGACCCGGCAGGGCAACAGGAGTGCACCCATCTTCAGACCGAGATTCCCGGCGGCGGATTGGAGGGCAGCCTTGATGCCCTCGGTGGTCCAGTCCGGCGAGGCGGAGAGGGCGGTGGAGAGGGCATCGAGTAAGGCATCGAGATCGGCTCGTTCCTTCACCTTCGCGACCGAGGTTTCGTCATAGGTGGCGTGATCGGAGAAAATCGTGCCGATCACCTCGGGAATTTCGCCGAGCACCTGCACCCGCTCCCGGGCGAGACCGAGCGCCGTCGGCACTCTCGCATCCTCCGGATCGATCTTCGCTTTGGCGAGAAAGGGTGCGGCATGGGTGCGAAGCTCTTCCGGTGAAAGCCGCCGGAGGTGCTCTCCATTGACCCAGCGACATTTGTCGAAGTCGAATTTCGAATTCGAACTGTTCACTCCGCTGAGGTCGAAGCGTTGTATCAGTTCTTCAATGGTGAAGATTTCCACGTCGTCTTTCGCCGACCAACCCAGGAGGGCCATGTAGTTGTTCACTGCGGAAGGGAGGAATCCCGCCTCCTGGTATTCGTGGATGAGGGCTCCCTGGTCGCGTTTGCTCATCTTTGTGCCACTCGGATTGAGATTCAGGGGGAGGTGGGCAAACTGCGGCGGAGAGGCTCCGAAGGCCTCGAAGAGGGCGAGGTGCTTCGGCGTGTTGGACAGGTGGTCTTCGCCGCGAATGACGTGGGTGATGGCCATTTCGATGTCGTCCACGACATTGACAAAGTGGAAGATGTAACCGCCATTGGGTCGCCGGACGACGAGGTCAGGATTGGCCTCGACCTCGCGTTTCAGATCGGCATCGTATCGGCGCGAGCCCTGTTCCCTCAAGTTCACCGAGACTTCTCCGCAGACGGCGTCGGAGACGGTGATGGTTTTGTCAGGAACACGGAAGCGGATCGCACCCTCGTCGTCATAGACCAGACCTGCCGACTCGAGGTTGGCGAGATAGCGGTCGTAGATGGCTTTTCGTTCGCTCTGAAAGTAGGGAGCGCAGGGGCCGCCCACACCGGGGCCCTCATCCCAGTCCAGCCCGAGCCAGCGCAGTCCCTCGAGAATGATCTGCATCGACTCGAGGGTGCTCCGGTCGGCATCGGTGTCCTCGACGCGGAGGAGAAACGTGCCGCCGTGATGGCGGGCGAAGAGCCAATTGTAGAGGGCAGTGCGGGCCCCGCCGATGTGGAGGAATCCGGTGGGCGAGGGGGCGAAGCGAGTGCGGACGGTCATGGTCGGGAAGGTGGCGCATCGGAAGAGGAGGTCAAGAAGGGGAAGGAAGTCTTCGCGTTCTCCCGGATCGAAGGAGCCAGAGGGGAGGAGACAAAATTTTTTCGGTCACCATCCGGAATTGATGGCACAGTAGGCTTGCATGTCTTTGGGAGAGCCATCCGGTTCCGGTGAAGTGGGAATACGCGGGATAGACGAAAGGGAGCATGAGACTCACGAGGATCTTGCCCGTCGCTTCGGCACGCCCGCTTACCTTTACGATGCCGAGGCTCTGGCGGCGAGGGTGGGGGAATTGCAGGCTGTGCTCCCGCAGGATCGTCTGCTGTATTCCTTCAAGGCCAACCCTCTGCCGTCGCTCGCGGCAGAGTTGCGCCGAGTCGGCTGCGAGGCCGATCTGACTTCGCTCGGCGAGATCGCGGCGGCACGGGAAGCGGGTTTTGATCTGTCCCGTGCGCTCTATGGAGGGCCGGGAAAAGGGGAGGAGGAATACATTCAGGCGATTCAGGCCGGAGTGGGCTGCTTTTCCGTGGAGTCTTCGCTCGATCTGGAGAGGCTTTCAACGGCGGCTGACCGATCAGCAACCACCGTGCAGGCTCTCCTGCGCATCAATCCCCAGACTCCGCCTCGCGCCAGGCTGGCCATGGCGGGAGTGGCCAGCCAGTTCGGTTTTGAGGAGGAACAGTTGCGGCGCGAGGGATCTGCGATCCGACAGCGGGCCGGTGCGCGAGTCGAACTCGTCGGCTTTCACCTCTACTGGGGTACCCAGATTTCGGATGCGGGAGCGCTCCTCGATTCGTTCGAAACGACCCTGGCGATTGTGAATGAACTCGCGCACATCGGCGGATTTGCCCTCGAGATTCTCAATCTCGGAGGCGGATTTCCCTGGCCCTACGCGCATGCCGGCGTCGGCCCCGATCTGTCGCCTCTGCGCGAGGGCCTTCGCTCGCTCCGAGGCTGCGGTGGGTCGGCGGCGGAGGCAGCCTGGTGGTTCGAGTCGGGGCGCCATCTGACCGCTTCATCGGGCACGCTGCTGGCGCGTGTCATGGAAGTGAAGCGTTCGAAAGACGATCGTCTTTTCCTGATCCTCGACACTGGAATCCATCACCTTGGGGGAATGGCAGGGCTCGGGCGCATCCCTCGTTTTTCCATCGATCTTCTCGTTCCTGCCTCGCGCCGATCCAATCCACCGATGTCCGTCGATGTGGTCGGTCCGCTCTGCACGCCGCTGGACTGTCTTGCAAAAAGGATCGATCTTCCCGCCGTCGAGCCCGGCGACCTCATTGCCATTCCCAATGTCGGTGCCTACGGGGCGACGGCCAGTGTTGGGAATTTCCTCAGTCGTCCTTCCGCGGTGGAGATTCTCCATCGCAGAGGCAAAGTGCTCGCAATCCACCGACTGCGCAGCGGACACGAGGCGCTCCCTTGATTTCCGATTCCGATCACCCGAATCTACCCTATGCCAGAGACTCCCTCCCTCTCCGAACTTGAAGCAATTGTGAGGCCCCATCTGAAATTTCTCGGCGTCGGCGAGCCGCTCCGCCCGACCCAGCCACTCGGCGAAGTCGGCCTCGATTCGATGGCCTCGATCGATCTGCTCCTCAGTCTGGAGAGAGCCTTCGGGATCACCATCGCGGATGAGGATCTCACCGAAAACTCCTTCGCCTCCCTTGAGGAAATTGGCAAACTCATCGCGGTGAGCGAAAAGTAGGTATCGGGTGTTTTCCTGGAATCGGTGGCCGCTTTGAATTGTGCTGCAGAGGTCGACCCGCCAGCCCCCATTTAGCGATCACCACACTAGACTATTCCCGTGTTCTCCGGTCGAAATCGCCCCCGCTGTGTGGCTGCCCTCCTCTTCGCGGCGGGTATGGCGTGTCTGGGAATTGCGTCGAAAGGTCCGTCGCAGGAAGCGGCGGCGCCTGCGACTCCGACGGCAGGAGAAACGACCTCGCGGACATCGGTCCGGGACATTCCGTCCCAGGACTGGGGCGGAGAAGAACAGGTGAAACTCTCGGGCGGCGATCCGTACACCCGGGTGCGGTTTTCGGTATTTGTTGATGAACTGCGGGAGGATTTTCGATGGCTTCTCTTCAAATTGCGCATCGAGGAGCCGGGGGAACGTTC
>CALDKL010000634.1 GCA_937898895.1 uncultured Verrucomicrobiae bacterium
TATTCCAGATACTCGACCCACGCGAGCTGGACTTTCACTTTTCCAAGGCCACCCACTTTCGCGACAGTGAGAGCCGCCGTGATCTCTTCATCGATCCGATCACCGCCAGAACGGGCTACCTCGAGCGCCTCCACGCGCATCTCGAGGCCATCCGCCGACTCTGCGCCCGCCACCATGTCGCGCACCAACTCGTATCGACCGACGAACCGCTCGAACAAGCTCTCTTCGAATTTGTTCAGTTGCGTCGCTAACAGGGAATGAGCGGAATCCGTTCGGCGTCTCCTGAGGCTTGCCAGATGACGATCCAAGGAATACAACTGACAGGAAAGAGCCACTTCCGATGAATCAGCCCATGTTCTTCCTTCGATTTTTCCATCTAACTGCCACCTCCTTCGCCGCTTTCCTCGGGTCGGGCGGCCCTCTTCAGGGGCAGGAGTACGAGCGACTCCCAGTCCTCAATGCCTCGGATCTGCTGCAACCTGCCTGGCGAGAGAGTTCGCTGCACCGCGTCGATCCCGAAGTCCGGATCGAGGAGGGCCTCGGGATGTTTGTCCTGCGCTCGGTCCACGGCGTCGAAGAAGTCCATGGTTCGGATCTTCTCCGCAAACGAGTTCGTGAGATCCATGCGACTGCGGCTCTCGCGGAAAAGGGGGTCGGAGGCGCGGCCGTGAAGGGTCTCGTCGACGAAACCGCCGGTACCGTGAAAAACCTCGGCAGTGCCGTGAAACGCCCCGTGCGCACGGTGCTCAATATTCCCAAGGGCATCGGCTCGGTGGTGAAAGGTGCCGCCGGTTCGATGAAGAACCAGGTCAAGGACAAAGGCAACTACTCTGGGGGACCGGTGCGTGACTGGTTCGATGTGAGTGAGCAGAAACTCAAGCTCGCCGCCGAACTCGGCGTCGATCCCTACAGCGACTTTCAGCCCCTCCAGGATCAGTTCGCACGTCTCGCGGGCACTTCGACTCTGAGTGGCCTGGGCATCCGCATCATTGTTCCGGGCGACGGAATCATCGGCGCGGCGGCAAAAGGCGAAGCCTCGCGCCAGCTCAACAATGTCTTCCTCACGCCGCCGAGCCAGTTGCTCCGCGAGAACAACAGCCTTCTCCAAGGGGCGGGTATTCCGCAGGAAGTCGCCGCCGACTTCTTCGGCAACCGGAATTGGAGCCCGGCGGAACAAGCTCTGCTCGCACGAGAGATCGCCTCTTTCGGCAGACCGGCCGGAGCCGCCGGATTCCTCGCCGCCGCCGGGGATGTGTTGGATCGCGCCGACGCCTTTCACTTTCTTCGCTCGGCGGAACTTCTCCAGCTGCTCCATCGGCAAGGGACCGCCATCACCGGATTGTTTTCCTTTTATGGTTTCCCAGCGGGAACCACTTCGGAAAAGCGCCTCGTAGTGCCTCTCGCCCTCGACCGTGTCTACTGGACGGAAAATGCCGGACGGTTCGCCGATGCACTGCTTGCCGAAGCCTCCGCCGCAGGGTATGCGGGAGCCGATGTCCTTCTCGGAGGCCGCATCAGCGACCTGGCCGCCGCCCAACTCGCCGCCAAGGGAATTCGCGTGATTCCCGTGTCGCGAGAGTAAAGCCGACTTATCCTTTCTCCTCCAACGACAAGGTGACGTGGACAACGCCATCCCTGCGTTCCCGTTTCATCGGAAGTCCGCTGCGTGCGAAGACCTCGAGCATCGCCCGGTTCTGGACGAGCACATCGGCTTCGAACTGTCTCACCCCCTGTGCCCGGGCGAAGTGGATGAGATGCCGCAACAACCGTCCTGCGATTCCCCTCCCGTGAAAATCTTCCTCGATCAGAAAACCGAGTTCGGCAATGTCGTCGGCACCAGGGGAGTCCAGTCTCACGTAGCGCCCCCCGCCGACAACCTGCTCGTCCCCCTCTTCGCCTATCGTCACGATAAGGGCGACCACCGACCCAAAATCAACGTCGGTAGCGGTTCTCAGATCTCCATCTGAGAGTGTCGGTTTGACCTGAAAGAAACGGCGGTAGATCGACTCCGGATCGAGTCGGCCAAAGAAGGCGGCAACGGCAGCCTTGTCCTCCGGCCGGACCGCGCGAATCCGGACGACGGTCCCGTCCGACAGGGTTTCGGAAATTGCGAACTTTTTTGGGTTCATGACGCCAATGCGACCCGGATCCACCGAAGCATCCGAATCCGATCCGTTCAAGCGGCGAAAACCAAGGCAGGGGACCGAATCGAGGAATTCGACTGGGCTCAACGACCGACGAGCAACGCAGAAGGTGGAAAAGAGGCCCGCGATCTTAAAAAGAATCGAGCGAAGCGCGC
>CALDKL010000635.1 GCA_937898895.1 uncultured Verrucomicrobiae bacterium
CCTCCTCTCGCCTTGAAGTTGAAAAAGATTCCTCACGAATTTTGCACACGTATTTCGCGATCACCACACTAGGGCGGGCAGCCGATGCGATCAAGTCTCAAAGACCATTCCGGAATCGGCCCGGACCTCCGATGTCCACGCCGCAGAGCCCGGCGCGACACCAAAACCCCTTGACGGGACTGGTGCGCACCGGAGAATCTCGCCAGACCGCAGCGCCCCCGGACCCTCTCGGTCTGCGGGCACCTCCAAATCATCCATGCCGGTTTCCGAACAGTTCCTCGAAAGCGATCTCCTCGTGGCCGGCGGCGGCATCGCCGGAGTCTGTTGTGCGCTGGCGGCGGCGCGCCTCGGCGCTCGGGTGATTCTCTGTCAGGATCGCAGTGTGCTCGGGGGCAATGCCTCCAGCGAGGTACGCATGCACATCGTCGGCGCCACGGGTCTGACGGGAGGCGAGGAGCTGGCGGATGAGTTGAGGGAAGGCGGCATCATCGAAGAACTGCGACTCGACCTGGCGGTACACAATGCGCAGCGCTCCCCCTCGCTGATGGACCTCCTTCTCTATGACAAGTGTCGGCGCGAGCCGAATCTGACCCTGCATCTCAACACGACCGTGGTCGCTGCGACGGTCGAGGGCGGAGAGATTCGCGAAGTGTTGGCGCAACGACCTTCCACTGAAGAGAATCTCGTGATCCGCGCGAAGACCTTCATCGATTGCACGGGGGACGGCCGCCTCGGCATCGAAGCGGGAGCGCCCTTCCTGCAGGGCCGCGAGAGCCGGGCGCAATTCGGCGAATCCCTCGCCCAGGACGAGGCCGACGCTAAGAGACTCGGCTCCTCCCTCATGTTTCAGGCTCGCAAGCACGATCACCCGATGCCTTTCGTGGCCCCGCCGTGGGTGCGGCGCTTTGCTGCCGAGGATTTCAGGCTGCGCCCGTACGGACAGAGCGGTTTCGATCTCGGTCTCGAATACGGTTACTGGTGGATCGAGTGGGGCGGCTGCCTCGATACGCTGAAGGACAATGAACACATCCGCGACGAGTTGCTCGCCATCACTCTCGGGGTGTGGGACTTCGTCAAAAACCGCTCGGATCTCGACGCCTCGCACTGGGCACTGGAGTGGATCGGGTTTGTGCCGGGCAAGCGCGAGAGCCGACGCTTCATCGGCCAGCATGTCCTCACCGAGAATGATCTGCTTGCCTCTCGCGATTTCCCCGATGCGATTGCCTACGGCGGCTGGCCCATCGACACGCATCCTCCCGAGGGGGTCGACGCTCCCGATCTTCCGCCCTGCACGCAGCACGAGTTGCCCTATCTCTACGACATTCCGCTGCGCACCTGCGTATCCGCCGGGCCGAAAAACCTGATGTTTGCCGGACGCAATCTCTCGGCGACCCACATTGCGTTTGCCTCGACCCGTGTCATGGCCACTTGTGCCGTCGTCGGGCAGGGTGTCGGCACTGCGGCGGCCCTCGCTCTGCGGCAAAACGTGTCGCCCGCTGAGATCGCCGACGACTCGGAGCTGATGCGTGCGATCCGACGACAACTGCGTCGAGATGACTGTTTTCTCATCGGCGACACAGCCGAGGATGAATTCGACCTCGTCGGACGGGCAACGTCGATCACCGCTGACAGTTCGCGACCAGGGGCCGATCCGGAACAAGTGAGGAGTCGGGCGACCCGAGTGGTGAGACGGGTTCCCGCCGGGCGACAGGAACCGGGTTTGCATCGGTGGATGAGCCTTGGTCTGCCCGCACAGATCGAGCTTCGATGGGCCGATCCCGTCCCGATCCGTGAAGTGGTCCTGATTTTTGACACGGGACTGCACCGCCTCCTCACTCTCTCGCAGGCCGACGGATACACCCAAAAGATGATCTGGGGCCGCGCTCAGCCGGAGACGGTGCGCGACTACACGATCGCATGCGAGACGAAGGATGGCTGGCGCGAGATCTCGCGGATCGAGGGAAACTACCAGCGTCGGCGTTCGCACGGATTGGACCTCACCGACTCCGTCACCGCATTGCGCATCGCGGTGTCCGCCACCAACGGGATCGATCATGCCCGCATCGTCGAGGTGCGGGCCTACTCCTGACGCCTCATGAAATCCGGCGATTTCTTCCTGTCTTGCCTCCCTCGATTCCGGTGCGACGACCTCCGACACAAAGACCGTGTCACCACCGTGCACGAAACGTCCTTTCTCCTGCTGTCCTGCAATGGGGTGGAAAAAAGGGATCCCTCTCCGCATCGACTCGAGCGCAACCGAAAGGAGGCCAAGTGAACGCCACCGGAATGCCTCGCGCCTGGTTGATCGTGGCCCTGCTCTGGGTCGTAGCGGCCCTGAACTATCTCGACCGCATCATGATCACCACGATGCGGGATTCCCTGACACAGGCGGTGCCGATGACGGACGCCCAGTTCGGCCTCCTCACCTCGGTCTTTCTCTGGATCTACGGGATCTTCAGCCCCTTCGCCGGATTCCTCGCGGACCGCTTCGATCGAAGTCGCCTGATCATTGTCAGTCTCTTCATCTGGTCGCTCATGACCTGGCTCACGGGCAGGGCGCGCAGCTTCGAGGAACTACTTTTTGTTCGCGCTCTGATGGGGCTGAGTGAAGCCGCCTATCTGCCGGCCGCACTTGCACTGATCGCCGATTACCACCGGGGCACGACCCGCTCCCTCGCCACCGGCCTCCACATGACAGGGCTGAGTGTGGGCACCGGCCTCGCGGGCATCGGAGGCTGGGTCGCGCAACGGCATGGCTGGGCGGCGGCGTTCGAGGTCTTCGGCCTCGTCGGGATCGTCTATGCGCTCGTCTTGCTATGGCTCCTGCGGGATCCGTCCGGCGAAAACTCTCGCTCTACCGCTCCTGCTGATCGACCGCATCTCGGCCAGGCCGCGCTCAGCCTGCTCGGCGACGGCTCTTTCTGGCTGCTGCTCGCCTTCTGGGGCCTGTTGGCACTGGCAGGCTGGGCGGTGATGGGCTGGATGCCCACCTACTTCAGCGAACAGTTCCATTTGGATCAGGGTACTGCCGGGATCTCCGCCACCACGTATCTGGCCATCGCCATGCTCCTGGGCAAACTCATCGGCGGAATCTGGGCCGACCAATGGAGCAAGAGCCACCAACGCGCCCGCATCCTCGTGCCCGCGATCGGACTCTTTCTCGCGGCTCCCGCCATCCTCCTTCTCGCGAACACCGAGATCCTCGCTGTCGCCATCGTCGGATTGGTGATCTACGGACTGACGCGCGTCTTCTCCGATGCAAACCTCATGCCGATACTCTGCCAGGTGTGCGACAGCCGCTACCGGGCGACGGGGTACGGGATTCTCAATCTGTTTTCCTGCCTCGTCGGGGGAGTGACCATCTATGCCGGAGGAGCCTTGCGCGATGCCCACGTTCCGGTGGGCCTGCTCTTCCAGTGCGCTGCGGCGGGATTGCTCGTCTGCGGAGGGATCCTGCTGCTGGTAAAGGGCGACCGGGGCGGAACCCCTGCATGACCTCTCTGCTCTCGTAGCCGATGAGATCATCGATTCCCGAACCTGCGACACACTTCGATCACGACTCTTTTTTTACCACCATCCCCCGAAAGCGGCCCGGCGCGATCCCGGCGTAGCGGCTGAAATGTCGGGTGAAGGCGCTCTGATCACACCATCCCGTCCGGAGCGCGATTTCCCCGACAGACAGAGCGGTTTCACGGAGGAGTCGGGTGGCCTCGTCGAGGCGGAGCTTGTGGAGAAGCTGCAGCGGACTCATCTGAAACAGGCGTCTCACGCGCTGCTCGAACTGATAGACGCTGAACCCCGCCATCGAGGCGAGTTCCTCAATGCGGAGCCCTTCGCCGAAGTGGCAGCGCATGTGTTCGAGGACGGTGGCGAGTTCGGCATAACCATTTGCCTTTTCACCCGGCGCGTTGAGGTCCCGCGAGATCCCGGCCAAACCGACGATGCGCCCGTCGCCGTCGCGCAGGGGAAGTTTGGTTGTGAGGCACCAGCCGGTCGCGCCTCCCGGATAGAGGTGAAGTTCCAGTGCTCCCTCGACCCGGCACCCCGAGCGCAGCACCGACTCGTCCTGTCTCGCATAGCTCGCTGCAAGAGAAGCGGGAAAAAGATCTTCGGGGCGGCGTCCGAGGAGACGAGCCTTTTCCCCTCCGGCGCATCGTTCGGCGAGAGTGCGGTTTACCACCACATAGCGCCCGGAGCGGTCCTTGAGAAAAAAGACGACATCCGGCAATGCGTCGAAAAGGGCCTCCGCCACCGCGTGCTCATCAAAGAGCCTGACTGAAATCATGAATTTGACTGAAATGCCAGTTTTCTCCCGAAAAGACAATCAAGATCCTCGCAGCAAACACGGTATCCTCCTCCATGCCCACGTTCCCCCAATGGTCCGGCGTTTTCCCCGCCGTCGTCACCCAGATGCACGAGGATCAGTCGCTCGATCTCGATGCCTCCGCACGCCACTTCGAAGCACTCATCGACTCCGGCGTCTCCGGACTCATCGTCTGCGGTTCGCTCGGCGAAAATCAGAGTCTCGCTCCCTCGGAAAAACGCGCTGTCCTCGGTCGTGCCATCGCAGTGGCAGCAGGTCGCATCCCCGTCCTCAGCGGAGTGGCGGAAATGAGTCTGCGGGCGGCGAAAGACTATCTCCGGGACGCTGAAGCACTCGGTGCCGCCGGATTCATGATCCTGCCACCGATGGTTTACAAACCCGACGAACGCGAGACGGAACACTGGTTCCGCACCCTCGCCGCCTCCACCCCGCTGCCCTGGATGCTCTACAACAACCCGGTGGGCTACTCGACGGATGTCTCTCCGGAGAGCTTCGCGCGACTGGCCGACCTCCCGAACCTGACTTCGATCAAGGAG
>CALDKL010000636.1 GCA_937898895.1 uncultured Verrucomicrobiae bacterium
AAGCAGGAAAATCAGGACCATGTTGTGCTGCTTCACTCCTTAGGCTACTGCTTCGACCT
The DNA here is from genome assembly GCA_937898895.1 of uncultured Verrucomicrobiae bacterium. Lineage (GTDB taxonomy): Bacteria > Verrucomicrobiota > Verrucomicrobiia > Verrucomicrobiales > DEV007 > Arctic95D-9. The sequence continues at coordinate 60 of CALDKL010000636.1, forward strand.
TTTCTTCGGTTTGAAGTTTCGGTTGGAAGGGAGCGGCAAGCTGTTCTCGGGTGACTTTGGCCATGGTGGAACAATTCGTGAAGTGGGAATGCAGACCCTGATGTGAGACAGGACGCATCTTGAAAAAAGCGACTCAGGAAAGCAATTCCAAAATTTGGCCAAAGCGGAGAGCGGAGAGTGGAGAGCCGGAGAGCCCGAGCCTCCTTCTTGGAATGCTTCCCTTGCCCTCCTGCCTCACCTTTTGCCCATCGCTGATTTGTGCCATGGCGCGGCCATGAAAGTGCGCCCTCTCGCGGCTCGTGCATCTTTCTCCCACCCGTCCTTGGCGAGATGCGAGGGGGGGCGATGCCGAGCTTGCTCGAGGCGAGGAGTTCGGAAGAATTGAGTTCCGTTTTGCATTCATGATTGTCCGGTTGGGGGGGGGGGCGCTCCGGGCTGCCGTCTCCATGCCATCTAACAAGAACGGGTGAATCCGGCGGCGGGACCGCTTGAGAAACTGAAGATCAGGGAGATTCTCCCGAACTGAAACAAAGGCACACTCGCCATGAAATCGTCCGCATTCCTCGCCATCGCAGTTGGCGGTTTCCTCATCGCAGATTGCGATCCTGCGGCTTCTCAGGAAGGTCCAAAGGCAACGGAGGCGGCGCTGTCTCAAAACACCCTCAGTGCGGGTGTCGGCATCGTGGACATCACGCCGTCGGACGAGATCACGCTGGCGGGTTCGCCCTCTCCGAAGAAGACATCGCTGGTGAAGTCGCGTCTGTTTGTGCGTGCGCTGGTCTTGTCCGATGGGGCCACGAAAACCGCCATCGTCACGCTTGATACACTGAAGTATCCCGTGGACCTCGTCGTCAGTGCCGGTGCGAAGATCGAGCAGACCACAGGGATTCCGGCTCGCAACGTCATCCTCTGCGCTTCGCACACCCACTCCGGGCCGTTGTGGAGCTACTATGCGGACAAACTGGTGACACCCATTGCCGATGCGGTGGCAAAGGCGACGAAGGACCTCACGCCATGCACACTGGGTGTGGCGAAAGGCCAGGCGGAAGGCGTGGCCGAGTGTCGGCGGGTGATCAAAGACGGGCGTGCATGGAATCGCTGGCAATTGAAACCGGAGGAGGCAGACACGTATCCGTCGGAAGGCCCGGCCGATCCTTCGTTCGACGTGCTGGCACTGAAGGGTGCCGATGGGAGATTCAAGGCCGTGCTCTATAACTTCGCCTGCCACGCGGCGAACAATCGTTCTCCGCTCATCGCGGCGGACTATCCTGGCGACGTGGAGAAGTTCGTGCAAAATCAGCTCGGCTACGAAGTGCCCGCGCTTTTCCTCACGGGCGCGTGCGGCGATGTGAACCCGATCTACCGGGTGCGGCGCGATCTTTTCGAGGAACGACTCGGCGGCGAAATCGTGCGCTGTCTCGGGGCGCTCGAACCCATCGCGAAGCCATCGCTCGCGATCGAACGCCGCGAGTTCCAGATGCCGGGCCGCGAGCATCCCGAGTTCAAAGAAGCGGAAGTCGCACGCAACTGGCCGGGGCAGCTCGAACACTATCGCAAGGCCTACGAAACCATGAAGCAGCGCGAAAAGCCGAGCTACCTCTACTTCCTCACCGGCATCCGTATCGGCGATGATTTCGCCATCGTGACGAACGCGAACGAACTTTTTTGCAGCATCGGCTTGAGCATCAAAAAGCAGTCGCCCTTCAAACACACGATGACCGTCGAGCAGACCAATGGCGCACACGGCTACGTGCCTTCTGCGAAGGCCTTCGAAAATGGCAGCTACGAGACATGGTTCGGCGAGCACTCGTATCTCACCACCCAGGCGGGCGAGATCATCGAACGCGAGTCGATCGATGTTTTGCGCAATCTGAGGAGGGCGCGCTGAACCTGAAATCGTGAGTGGCCAACCACAGAAAACACCGAAGACACGGAATCAGAGAGAAGGGAGAGAGGGGATGTGTTCACCCAATGAGCGAATTTTCGATTCCGCCGCATTTCCTTGATTTGTCGGTGGTTTCGGTGTGTTCCGTGGTTCCCCAACTTCGGATTCAGGCTGAACGGAGCCGTTTCCCCCCAACACGAATCCTCGTGCGATTCGTTTCCGACCACTTCACCCCTCCATCGCGGTCGCGCTGGCCATGTTGACCACGGGCTGCCTGGGCGGGTCATCGCCTCGCGTAGCGACGCAGCTCGAAATCGTCGTCGTGGTGGAGGATCTCGACCAGATTGAAGCCGGATTCGAATTCGGGGAGTGTCGTATCGCCCTCGCAGGGATGGTAGACGTAGCTCAGCAGCACTTCGGAGCAGCGCGGCAGGAGTGCGCGAAAGATTTCGGCCCCGCCGATGACGGAGGCCTCCGCTTCGTCGGCGACGAGGGCGAGGGCTTCCTCGATGCTGGCGGTGAGTTCGAATCCTCCCGGTGCCGACGAGAGCGAACGCGAGATGACGAGATTCCTGCGTCCGGGCAGCGGGCGGCCGATGGACTCCATCGTCTTGCGCCCCATCAGCACCGGATGGCCGAGGGTCAGCCGCTTGAACCACCTGAGATCGCCGGGGAGGTGCCAGGGAAGTCCGCCGTCTCGCCCGATGACGCGGTTCGAGGCCATCGCCACGACCGCCTTCAGCTTCGGACCGTCTGCGCCGATCATACCACTCATACCGCGATGGGTGCCTTGATCGCCGGATGGGGCTGGTACCCGACGAGTTCAAAGTCCTCGAAATGGAATCCGTCGATGACCCGCACCTCCGGATTGAGTTTCATCACCGGGAGCGGGCGAGGCTCGCGCGTGAGTTGCTCGCGGGCCTGATCGAGGTGGTTTTGATAGAGATGCAGGTCGCCGAAGGTGTGGACGAATTCCCCCGGCTTCAGTCCGCAGACCTGGGCCATCATCCGGGTGAGGAGGGCGTAGGAGGCGATGTTGAAAGGCACCCCGAGGAAGAGGTCGGCGCTGCGCTGGTAGAGCTGGCAGCTCAGCTCATGTGTCGTCGTGTTCACGTAGAACTGGAAGAGCGCGTGACAGGGCGGCAGAGCCATGTCCTCGACATCGGCCGGGTTCCAGGCACTGACGATGTGGCGACGGCTCGCGGGATTCGCACGGATCGAGTGCACGACGCGCCCGATCTGGTCGATTGCTTCACCCGATGGCGTTGCCCAGGACCGCCATTGTTTGCCGTAGACCGGGCCGAGATTTCCGTCTGCGTCCGCCCACTCGTCCCAGATCGTGACTCCGTTCTCTTTCAGGTAGCGGATGTTGGTCTCCCCCCGGAGGAACCAGAGCAGCTCGTGGATAATGGAGCGCAGGTGAAGTTTTTTGGTGGTGAGACAGGGAAAGGTCTCGCGCAGGTCAAAGCGGGCCTGTGCTCCAAACACGCCGATCGTGCCGGTGCCGGTGCGGTCTTCGCGAGGCGTCCCGTGCTCGAGGACGTGGCGGAGGAGGTCGAGATAGGCGTTCATGAAGTGACAAGGTAGGTGGAAGGCCCCGTGAGCGATGCCTGCTCGAGCCGATCGAGAAGGTCGCCCACTGACTCGGAGACAATCAGATTCTTGGCGTTGTCCGCACTGAGAAAGCCTCCCTCGACCTGGGTGCGGTGACAAAAGGAAATGAGTTCGTCGTAGAAACCGGCGACATTGAGCAATCCATTGGGTTTTCGGTGAACGCCGAGGCGGACCCAGGTGAGCATCTCGAACAATTCGTCGAGCGTGCCGATGCCGCCGGGCAGGGTGAGGAAGCCGTCGCTGAGGTCGGCCATGCGTTTTTTCCGCTCGAGCATGTCGGGTACGACCTCGAGCCGGGTCACGCCTTGATGCCCGAGTTCGAGGTCCATGAGAAACCCCGGGATCACACCGATGACTTCGCCTCCGGCGGCGAGGCAACCGTCTGCGACCGCGCCCATGAGCCCGAGACTGCCGCCGCCGTAGATGAGGCGGATGCCTCGCTCGCCAAGTCGTCTCCCCGTTTCCCGCGCCGCCGCTTCAAAGGCAGGATTTGATCCGCTGCGGGAGCCACAGAAGACACAGAGGGACTGGAGGATCGGAGGCATGTGGTACCGGGGCGGGTCGCCGACACAACCCTGTCGCGAATTCCCTCCCGCTTCGCAACCGAATCCTTCCACTCCGCAGGGAGGCTTTTGACGCGGCGGGTAAGCTGCGCGAGTGTCGAACATGGCAGGCATTGTCGTCAAACCCCGCTCCCGCATCTTCCACGGTCACGACTGGGTCTATTCCAGCGAGATTCAGAAAACGTTCGGCCACCCCGAGCCGGGCGAAGTCATTTCGCTGAAGGACTTCCGCGATCGCCCCCTCGGCACGGCGATCTACAATCCCGACTCGCAGATTGTGGCCCGTCGCATCTCGCGTCGCAAAGAGGAACTCAATGCCGAATTCTTCGACCGGCGCCTCCGCCGCGCCCTTGCCCTTCGTGAAACGATGGTCTTTCCCGAGTCGGTCTATCGTCTCGTCTGGAGCGAGGCCGACGGGCTCCCCGGTGTCGTGATC
>CALDKL010000637.1 GCA_937898895.1 uncultured Verrucomicrobiae bacterium
GTTGTTTCCAATGGGCCTCGCGATGGCTCGGAGAGAGCGATGGCGAGAAAAGGGGATTCACCGTTTTTCGGACGAGCGGCGGCGAACCTCGAACTGCCGATTCGGTCGCGTTGCCTTTTCGACGAGAAAACCGGGCCTCGCAGCAAAGGCCGCCGCCGTTTCGGCGGCTCGTGCAGGGTCGGCTCCATTGGCATGGGCGTGGAGAAGATATCGGAGGACGAGCGGAGCTTCGGTCGTGATTGAATATCCCTCATTCAGACAAAACGAGGCTCCCATCCAGCCGTCTGCCCGCACATGCCAGGCCGTGGGATAACGCGGATTGGCAGGATGATCAAAGAAGGTGATGCCCTCGGTGACGAGATGGTGCTGCCCGCCCTGACCCGCGCCGATGGGACCTGAATAGTCCATCCAGGAAGCGGACTTCCCGAAGAGAGCCTCTTCGCCGATGGCCCCTTCGCTGCTGGTCAGTTGTCCGCCGCCAAAATGATGGCTGATCGATTTGGCCACTCGCACGGCGAGGAGTCCGAAATTCGATTGATCGAGCCGGACCGATTTCCGTCCCGCGCCTGGCCGCAGTGTGATTTGGAATTCGAGTTCGTGCTCTCCCGCCTCGCGCGGTCGCGAGGCGGAAACCAGTTCCTGCTCCATCAATTCGCTGCCCTGGGCGTCCTTCCATCCAAGGAGCACGGCCAGGATTGATTCCGTGTCGCCGTCCTCGAGGGCCAGCCAATACTTCTGCGCGATGCGGGCCTTGGTGGTCTCCGACCAGAAATCGACCCCTTCGACCTTGGCGTGCGCGAGCCAGATCGAGCGGTGGTGATCGTGGTTTTGCGCTCCGGGATGCCCCATTCGGGTGAGAGAGGTGCCCGAAGGACCGAGGAAGGGGTAGAAGAAGGGGCGTGGGTATTTTTCGTCGAAATGCCATCGGGTTTTTTCGATTCCGTCATGGAGGAACGAGACCTGGTGATCGGGCAGCGGGAGCAGTTCGCATCGCGGAAGCCGGAACGACTCCTCGGCGGAAAGGGCGGAGAGGTGGAGAAAAGCAAGGAGGCAAAGACCCGGGCGCATCAACGCGATCCTGCCGAATTTTGCTGAGTCAGAGAAGGAAAATGAATAGTGTCGGCGAGAACCCGATGAACCCGGACGAAGTCATCCCCATGTGCCGTCGATGGATCCTTTCCCTGCTGTCGCTGTTTTTGGCTGGCGGCGGAGCCGCCGCCGAACGGCCCCACATCATCCTTGTGATGGTGGATGACATGGGGTTCTCCGATCTCGGCTACCACGGCAGCGAGATTGAAACGCCGAATCTTGATGCCCTGGCTCGCGGAGGGGTGCGTTTTTCGCATTTCTACAACGCGGGCCGCTGTTGCCCCACCCGCGCCACGCTGCTGACCGGCCTCCATCCCCATGAAACCGGGATTGGTTGGATGACTTCCGAGCCGGATCGCCAGCGAGGGCAGGATGCCCCGCGCGCCTACCAGGGCCACCTCAATGAAACCTGCGTCACCCTCGCCGAGGCACTGAAGACAGTCGGTTACGGCACCTACATGACGGGCAAGTGGCATCTCGGACAGAAGGAGCGGGGCGACCGTCCCCTCCAACGCGGCTTTGATCGATACTACGGAAGTCTCAGTGGCGCGACGCGGTATTTTCAGCCGGCTGGCTCTCGTGGCATGACGAGCGGGGACGATCCTGACGAACACCCCACAAGCACGACGGACCGTCCCTTCTACACGACCGATGCCTTCACCGACCACGCGATTGCTTTTCTTGAGGAACATGTTAGGGAGAAGAAAGACGCGCCCTTCTTCCTTTACCTCGCCTTCACTGCCCCACACTGGCCCCTGCAGGCGCACGAAGAGGACATTGCGAAGTATCGGGGCAGATACAAAGTCGGGTGGGATCGCATCCGCGAACAGCGCTACCGACGTCAGATCGAATCAGGTCTGATCGACCCCGCGTGGCGGCTGTCGCCGAAGACGGAAGGCCTCCCTGATTGGGATTCGCTCGGGCAGGCGAAGCGCGAGGAGATGGATTTGAAGATGGCGGTGTATGCCGCGATGATCGACCGGGTTGACCAGAATGTTGGAAAACTCGTTTCCTTTTTGAAGAAGAGCGGCACCCTCGCGAACACCCTCATCCTTTTTCTTTCCGACAACGGGGCCTGTCAGGAAGGCGGAAAACTGGGCCGAGGCGAATTTCTCGACCCGGCGAGGCGCAACAGCGAACACGACAACAGCTACGGCGAAGCCTGGGCCAACGTCGGGAGCACCCCCTTCCGCCTCTACAAGCACTACCTGCACGAGGGCGGTTCGGCGACACCCTTCTTCCTGCACTGGCCTGCAGGGATCGCGCCGCGCGAGGCCTGGTATGGGGAGCCTGCCCAGATCATCGACGTCATGCCGACCCTTCTCGATGTCGCCGGAGCGGAATACCCGTCCGAGCGAAACGGAGCAGTCATTCCGCCTCTTGACGGGATTTCGCTGCGCCCTGCCTTCTGCGGGGCTCCTCTCGAGCGCGACAAGGCACTCTTCGCGGAACACGAAACCAATGCATCGGTTCGCAAGGGCACCTGGAAGCTGGTCGGCGAAAACGTTGCCATGCCCGAGGGAACGAAGGCGGGCCAATGGGAACTTTACGATCTCGCGGCGGATCGCACCGAGCAGCACAACCTCGCCGTCTCCCGTCCCGAAACGGTGAGGGAACTCGCAGCAGCATGGGAGACCTGGGCCGGGCGGGTCGGGGTCTATCCCAGGGCACCGGGACAGCCGCCGACCCAAGGGGAACGAGAGATCCCGAAGCCCGTCGCCGGGCCCAATCCACCTCAGATCAAAGGCCATGCCTTTTCCGTGACGATTTCACTCCACCATGCGCAACCGAATGGGGTCGGCCTGGCGCACGGCGGCAATCAATTCGGCTATGCCCTCTATTTCCGGGACGGAGTTCCCATCTTCGCGCTGCGAAGGGCCGGCGTCCTGACCGAACTCGCTGGCTCAGGCCCCGTGAATGGCAAGGTGTCGGTGACAGCCCGCCTCGATTCCGAAGCGATGACTCTTTCCATCGACGGAAAGGAAGTCGCCCGTGTCGCTTCGCCGGGATTGCTTCAAAAACAGCCGGTAAAGGGTTTGTACATTGGTCAGGATATCCCTGATGCCGTCGGATCCTATGAGACGCCGAATGCTCTCAATGCGAGAGTCCTCTCCTATTCCGTTGACGTGATCGTTCCGAAGGGGGAGATGCGAAAGAAGTAGGTCGGGAAGGCGATTCAGCAGTGATGCTTTGTGTTGTCTGCGTGTGTGGTTGTCAGCGGTTCGTTGGATTCGGCAAACCGGTAGGCAGTGATGGCTTCCGAGAAGCCCTTCAATCGCAGGTCCAGCGGCCGGACGGACTGAACCGTGTCGGGATCGAGACCGGAGAGGGTCTGGTCGTCGAGGAGGATCTCCATCGAACCGGCTTCGGAGCAGAGCCGTGAGGCGAGATTGACCCGCGAACCGATCACCGTGTAATTGAGGCGGTCGATCGATCCCATACAACCGGCGACGGCTTCGCCCGTTGCGATCCCGATTCCGATCTCCATGGGATGGGGTGATCCGCGATTGAGTCGTGCGCGTTCGCACACCATCTCGAGGGCGCAGGCAACGGCATGGGCGGAATCGTTCCCGTAGGATTTGAGGCCACCGAACACGCCCATGACTTCGTCTCCGACAAATTTGTCGACGACGCCGAAATGTTTCCGGACCACGGCCGTCATCGCCGTCATATGTTCGTTTAGCAGGGTGATAATCTCGGTCGGCGGCATGTGCTCGGTGATTCCGGTAAAACCACGAATGTCGCAGAAAAGGACGGTGACGGGTTTCAGTTCGCCGCCCAGTTCCAGATCGAGTTCTCCGTTGATCATGGCTTGGGCAACGGTCTCGTCGCTTACTTTTTCGAGAATACCGCGATAGGCGTCGCGCTGCTGCAGACCAGCGGCCATCTCGTTGAAGGAATCAGCGAGATCTCCGATTTCGTCGCGGGCGCGCACGGTGAGGCGGGTGTCGAGTCGGCCCTCGCGAATCGCCTGGGTCGCTCGTGTCAATTCTCCGATAGGGACAGCGAGACGACGGGAAAAAAACCAGGCGATGACGACGCCGATGATCAGGGCGGCGGCACCGATCCCGCTGCCACGGAGCCGCAGTTCGGCGAGATCGTGATTCAGCGGAGCGAGGGAATACGCGCTGACCTGATAGGCGGGATCGAAGCTGCGGTCTCCG
>CALDKL010000638.1 GCA_937898895.1 uncultured Verrucomicrobiae bacterium
TTCACCAGCGACCACGGCCTCGCGGCCGGGTCACACGGGCTCTGCGGAAAACAGAACCAGTACGACCACACCTTGCGCGTCCCATTGCTCATCTCCGGCCCCGGCATTCTCGCGGGCCGGACCACAGCGATGGTCTACCTGCGCGAATTGTTTCCGACAAGCTGTGATCTCGCCGGAATCGAGATTCCTCCATCGGTCACCGGTCGGAGTTTTGCCGATGTTTTGAGAGGCGAGAGCGAGGGGCATCACGAAGCCGTGTTCGGCTGCTTCACCGACTCGCAACGTTCCATCGAGACCGACGACGGTTGGAAACTGGTGTCGTATCCAAAATCGGATCGCTGGCAATTGTTTGATTTGCGGGCCGACCCGATGGAGTGCAATGACCTCGCGAAGGACGGACATCCGCGTCTTGCCGAGCTGAAGGCTCGTCTCAAAACATGGCAGGAATCGATGAGAGACCCGATCCTGAGAAATACCGAAGAATGAAACTGCAAACCTTGCTCTTCACTTTCGCCCTTTGTGGTTCCGCCATTGGCGATCCCCTCTACGAGATCGAACCGACCATCGCGCGTCGCGGCTTCGACGGGAAAACCTGCTGGGTTCACGCCCGTGTCGGAGTGATTCCGCCGCAGAGCGGGGGCAACGAGAGCCCTTCTCCGCTCGCGGTGATGACGTTGCAGAAACTCGACCTTTCCGGATCGGATCTGTTTGATGGCCTCAATACGATGTGCAGTGCCGATTCGGGAATGACCTGGAGCGATCCGGTCGGTAGCGAAACCTTCGCGAGGCGACCCTGTTCCTGGAAAGGGATCGAAGATCTCGAGATCACCGTCTGCGACTTCTGGCCGAAGTGGCACGCCGCCTCCGGCAAACTGCTTGGCATTGGGCACACCGTCGTGTACGAAAAAGGGCATGTGAAGAAGGTGCGGCCGCGCCATACCGCCTATGCCGTTTACGATCCCGCCGCAAATCGTTGGTCACCGTGGGAGACGCTCGCAATGCCCGATGATCCGAAATTCGAGAACGCCGGAGCCGGTTGCGTCCAGCGCTTCGATCTCGAGGACGGGACCGTTCTGCTGCCGATCTATTTCAAGGCTTCCGATGCGGCGCGATACTCTGTGACGGTGCTGCGGTGCGCTTTTGACGGCAAGAAACTCCGCTATCTCGACCACGGCAGCGAACTGACCGTTCCCACCGGGCGAGGGCTCGGAGAACCGTCCCTGACAAGACATCAGGGCCGCTACTACCTGACCTTGCGCAACGACGAAACGGGCTACGTGTCGACCAGCGAGGATGGGCGGACCTTCTCGGATCCCGTGCCCTGGAAATGGGAGGACGGATCGGACCTCGGCAACTACAACACGCAACAGCATTGGGTCGTCCATCGCGACGCACTGTTTCTCGTCTACACGCGGCGGGGGGCGAACAACGATCACGTCTTCCGCCACCGCGCTCCGCTCTTCATCGCCCGTGTCGACCCGGTGACGCTCCGGGTCGTGCGCGAAAGCGAAGCGGTCCTGGTGCCCGATTTTGGAGCACGCCTTGGAAATTTTGGCGTGACTGAGGTGAACGAAACAGAGACCTGGGTTACGGTCACCGAATGGATGCAGGCTCCTGGTCCACGATTTTTCGACCCCGCGCCCCTCGTCGCACGGGGAGCCGACAACCGCGTCTGGGTGGCGAAGGTGAAGTGGAAGACCCCGAACCGAAAATCGCCCGAACCGTGAACGTCGCAGCGGATCAATCGATCCGTTTCCGGCAATGAATCTCTTTCGTCTACAAAACACCATGCAGCCTCCCATGAAGTCCTTCGCCCTCCTCCTTGTGTTTGCCCTGGTCGGACCACCGCTCCTCCGGTCTGCCCCCGCACTCCCGAATCTGATTCTCCTGATGGGGGACGATCACGGTTGGGAGGAGACCGGATACAACGGCCATCGCCATGTCAAAACGCCGGTCCTCGACGAGATGGCGGCGAGCGGGCTGCGCCTGGATCGGTTTCATTCGAGTCACCCGACCTGTTCCCCGACGCGCGCTGCGTTTCTCACCGGTCGGCATCCGAATCGCATGGGCACGTTCACGCCGGGCTGGTCCTTTCGACCGGAAGAAATCACCATCGCCCACCTCGCCGCGAAAGCCGGGTACCGTTGTGGTCATTTCGGAAAATGGCATGGCTGAACAAAAAAAAAGGAATCGCCCGTGA
>CALDKL010000639.1 GCA_937898895.1 uncultured Verrucomicrobiae bacterium
CCAATATGACGAATTCTACAACGTCGTCTCCGGCGGCTTCAGCGGGAATGTCAGCATCTACGGGCTGCCATCCGGTCGCCTCTTCCGTCAGATCCCCGTTTTCTCCCAGTTCCCCGAGTGCGGCTGGGGTTACTCGGAGGAGACGCGCCCGATGCTGAACACCTCTCATGGCGAGTTGCCCTGGGATGACAGCCACCACATCACCTTGTCCGTGACAAAGGGCGAACACGACGGTCGCTGGGCCTTCGTGAACTCCAACAACACGCCGCGCGTCGCACGGATCAGCCTGAAGACCTTCCGCACGGAGGAGATCATCGAGTTGCCCAACAGCGCCGGCAACCACTCCTCTCCCTTCCTCACGGAAAACACGGAATATACCGTGGCGGGGACGCGGTTTGCGGTTCCCTATTCCGACGAGGGAGCCAATCCGGATGTCCCGATTGATTCCTACAAGGAGAACTTCAAATCCACGATCAGCTTTATCAAAGTGGCCCCTGACACGGGCCGGATGAAGGTGGCCTTCCAGGTGATGCTGCCCGGCATCGACCTGGACCTCGCCCGCGCCGGAAAGGGCAAATCGCACGGCTGGTTCTTCTTCTCCTGCTACAACCGGGAGCTGGCCCACACCCTTCTGGAGGTCAATGCCTCGCAGCTGGACAAGGATTTTATCACCGCAGTCAACTGGAAGAAGTGTGAAGAATACCTCGCGGCAGGCAAGGGTCGCAAATCGAAGACCCGTTATGCACACAACGTCTACGACGATCACGTTCACTCAGCCACCTCGACCATCGAGACTGAAGTGACGGTGCTCGATCCGCTCGAGTTGAAAGACATCGTCTATTTCATTCCGTGCCCGAAATCTCCCCACGGGTGCGACACGGATCCCACCGGCAGTTTCATCGTCGGCAGCGGGAAGCTCGCAGCGGTGTTGCCGGTGTTTTCTTTTGACAAGATCCAGGCGGCGATCGCCGGGAAGAAGTTCGACGGCGATTTCCAGGGCATCCCGGTGCTGAAATACGAGGAGGTGCTCCAGGGTGAGGTTCAGAAACCCGGCCTCGGCCCCTTGCACACGGAATTTGACGACAAGGGCTTCGCCTATACCTCGATGTTCGTGTCCTCCGAAATCGTCAAGTGGAACGTGCAAACCCTGCAGGTCGTGGATCGCATTCCGACCTACTACTCGGTCGGCCACCTCTGCGTCCCCGGTGGTCCCACGGCAAAACCCTACGGCAAATACCTGATCGCCTACAACAAGATCACGAAGGATCGCTACCTGCCGACAGGCCCCGAGCTGACTCAGTCGGCACAACTGATCGACATCAGTGGCGAAAAGATGAAGCTGCTGCTCGACTTCCCGACGGTGGGAGAGCCTCACTACGCCGAAGCAATCCCCGCCAGCATGGTGGCTCCGAATTCCGTGAAGTTCTATCCGATCGAGGAGAACAAGCACCCCCATGCAACCAAGAGCGAAAAGGATGCCCGGGTCGTCCGCGAAGGAAAAACGGTCCGCGTCTACCTGACGGCCATGCGTTCGCATTTCGCGCCCGATCTGATCGAGGGTGTTCAGTTGGGTGACGAAGTCTACTTCCACGTCACCAACCTGGAGCAGGATTGGGATGTGCCGCACGGCTTCGTGATCAAGGGCTCGAAGAATGCCGAACTGCTCATCATGCCGGGTGAAACGCAGACCCTGAAATGGACCGCCGACCGGGTCGGGATCATCCCGTTCTATTGCACGGATTTCTGTTCGGCACTTCACCAGGAGATGCAGGGCTATCTGCGCGTCTCACCGGTGGGATCGACCACGCCGCTGAAATACGGTGTCGGAGACACCATCACAACTCCTGCACCGGCAAATCCGCCTGCACCGGCAAATCCGGCTGCACCGGCTGCACCCGCTGCACCGGCAAATCCGGCCCCTGCTCCGGCGAAAGCGGCCGCCCCTGCACCTGCGGCATCACCCGCAGCAACTCCTGCACCGGCACCTGCGGCATCACCCGCAGCAACTACTCCGCCTGCCCCGGCAACACCTGCCCCGGCAACACCTGCCCCGGCGACCCCTGCAGCGGCTCCCGCCCCTGCCGCCTCGACTCCGAAGTAACTCCGTATTGCCTCGGGAGGCGGAAGCGAATCATCCGATTTGCCTTCCGCCTCCCGGCCGATCGCACTCCCGTCCCTCTCCCGGGTCTGCCCTCATGAATCGACTTCATCCTCTCAGCCGCCTTCTCTTTGCCCTCTCCGTCCTGACTTTGGTCAGTGCCTTCTTCCTGCCGCTCTGGCAAATCCAGCTTTGGGCTCCTCAGTATCCCGAGGGCCTGAACATGAAGATCTGGATCGACAATCTGACGGGATCCTTCGACATCATCAATGGTCTGAACCACTATATCGGCATGGCCATGATCAAACTCGAGATGTTTCCCGAGTTCCTCTACATGAAGTATGTGCTGGGTGCCCTGATTGTTCTGGGCGTTTGGTGTGCCCTCCGCGGCACGCGGGGCTGGCTGTGGATTTATGTCATTACCCTTTGCCTGGGAGCCCTGGCGGGATTGGTTGATTTCTATCTCTGGAGCTATGACTACGGACACAATCTCGATCCCAATGCCGCCATCCAGGTGCCGGGAATGTCGTACCAGCCGCCCTTGTTCGGCTACAAAAACCTGCTCAACTTCACCGCTTACTCCGGCCCCGATGTGGGTGGCTGGATCATGATCGCCGCCGGTGTCCTCTCGGGAATGATCCTCTTCTGGGAGCAATGGATGCGCACTCGGCGTTCCCTCGCAAAATCGACCGCCCCCGCTGCCGCGATTGCCCTGACCAGCCTGATCGGATGCAACGCCGAAGCAGAACCCTTCCGCTACGGACGCGATGAATGCGCCGACTGTCGTATGACCATTTCCGATCAGCGCTTTGGTGCCCAGATTGTCACCCACAAGGGACGGGTTCTGAAATTCGATGACCTCTGCTGCCTGGCCGAACACGTCGCCAGCGGCCGGATCACCGAAGCCGACATCCGGAAGCGTGTGGTGGCGGATTTTTCCAAACCCAACAAGCTGATCCCGGCTGAGCAGGCACTTTACCTCCGGCACGATGCCCTCAAGAGTCCGATGGGCAGCAATACCGCCGCCTTCTCCTCCGAAGCAGATCGTGAAACCGCCCAAAAGGATCTCGGCGGAGCGTTGCCCATGACCTGGGACGAGGCCCGAAAACAGAATCCATGACGGTGCGCTTCCCGTTTCTCTGTCTGGCCACCCTCCTCGTCCTGAACGCGGGCCACGCGACGGAGGATTCCCTGCAGGCTCGGCTGGATGCGGCGGATCCGGGGGCCACGGTCCGGATTCCATCAGGTCTCTACCGGATCGATCAACCGTTGATTGTGGATAAACCCCTCGTGATCGAAGGCGATGGTGCCATCCTCGATGCTGCCTATCGCTGCGAACTGATGACCGTCAGCGCAAAGGCTACCGGCAGCAGGATTCACGGCCTGACATTTCGAAACGGGGGGCGCTCGAGCACCCGCGAGTGGGCCGGTATCCGCATCGATGGTGCCGAGAGAATCGCGGTGGAGGATTGCCAATTCATCGATTGCAACTACGGCATCTACCTTGCCAAGGCAAACGAGGTCACCCTCTCCGGGAACCGGATCAAAGGGCAGCCGGGACTCGAGCAAAACAGCGGCAATGGGATCCACCTCTGGAATTGCCGCCGCATTTCCATCGACGGCAATGAAATCAATGGTCATCGCGATGGAATCTACCTGGAGTTTACCAAGGACTCCCACGTGGAGGGAAACCGGGTGGCCGACAATATGCGCTACGGCATGCACTTCATGTCGTCCAACGATTGTCGATATCTGGGAAATCGCTTCACCGCAAATGGCGCCGGGGTCGCGGTGATGTATTCCAGCCGTGTCGAGATGCGGGGCAATGTATTCGAAAAAAGCTGGGGTGGCTCTTCTTACGGACTTCTCCTCAAAGACATCCGCGACAGCCACATTGCCGAGAATCAGTTCCTCCACAATTCCACTGCCATTTACGCCCAGGGAGTCAACCGCACCCGCTTCGAGGGGAATCTGCTCCGCGAAAACGGATGGGCTCTGCGACTCCTCTCCGACGGCCTCGACAACGTAATCCGGGAAAACAATTTCATCCGCAACTCCTTCGATGTTGCCGTCAACGGCACTCTCACCAATCACCAGGTCGAAGCCAATTACTGGGATCGCTACGAGGGTTACGATCTGGGGCGGGACGGCGTCGGGGATGTGCCCTATCGTCCCGTCAGTCTCTACGGGATGCTCACCGAGCGAGTCCCCGCCTCACTGATGCTGTTGCACAGCTTCCTCGTGCAGCTCCTCGACCGCGCCGAGAGAGCCTTCCCCTCCATCACGCCCGAAAACGTTGTCGACCCGACCCCCGCCGCCAAACCCAACCACCGGGCGGTCTTTTCCCGAGATTCCCAACCGAACCCTTCCACTCCCTGACACTGCATG
>CALDKL010000640.1 GCA_937898895.1 uncultured Verrucomicrobiae bacterium
AACAAACACGAAAAAAGTTGTACGACTTAGTTACATCCAGACTCGGTCACACCCTATCGCGGTGTCGCCTCCGAACTCGGTGCCGGACTACTCCCGGTAGGCGACGCATTCCATCTCGCTGACACGGATCCGAAATGGGGATTCAAGCCGGATAACAAATTCGTTTTCGCGACGGCAGAATACCCGGCGCTTCCCGTTCAATCCCACTCCCTGCATGTCGGTTGGCGCTGGGTGAAACCCAAAATCGGCGGCGCGGCGAAGCTGAGCATGGACGGGCATCACGCGAGCAATGCCGGGGAATATCTCGGGGCCTGCGTTTGGTATGAGGTGCTCTTCGGTGAAAGCCCGATCGGCAATCCCTTTGTGCCGAAAGGAATCGAGGCCGACTTTGCAAGACACCTCCAGGAGATCGCCCATCGCGCGGTCGCAGAGCAAAAACCTCGCCCCTGAGCGAGCGACCTCAGCGGACCTCAGCGGCACCCCTCATTTCCCCTCCGGCCCGTCCTTTCTCCAATGCATCAATTCACGCTCGAGGGCGGTCTCGATCTCCGCCGCTTCGGGGCGACCTGCAAGATTCTCCCTTTCGAGGGGATCCCTTTCGAGATCAAAGAGCTGGCGCTCCCCCGTAATGAGGTGCTGCACAATTTTGTATCGGTCGGTGCGGATGGCGCGAGTCACGGTGAAGCGGTTGGGATCATGATAGGAAAAACAAAGGTGATCCCGGAGAGCCCCGCTGCTGCCGTCGTAGAGACCAAGCAGGCTGTGGCCCTCGACGCTCGCGGGGATCGCCACTCCCGCTGCTTCGCAAATCGTTGGCAGGATGTCGAGGTTGCTGACCAGCGCCGTGCTCGTCGGTGCGGATGGTTTTCGTGTGGGATGTCGGACAATGAGCGAGGTGCGCAGCCCCTCCTCATACAGGGTCTGTTTGCCGATGATCCCGTGTGATCCGAGGGAGAGTCCCTTGGCGCTCCCAAAAATCACGAGCGTATTGCGGTAAAGATGTTTCTCCTTCAGCGCGGTGAGGATGCGGCCGATCTGCGCATCCATATGTTCGATCATGGCGTAATACTCGGCCGTCGCCTCGCGCACGCTTTCGGCGGTGCGGGGAAAGGGCAGTACCGTCTCGTCGCGAATCCCAGGGAAGAACTGCCGGAATGGTGGTTTTGGCAGGAAATTCGGCGGCAGCGGGACCTGATCGGGACGATATTTCCCCTCGAAACCCGGTGGGGCACGAAAGACGTCGTGTCCGACGGTGTAGGCCAACACCATGAGAAAGGGAGCCTTCGGGGCACTACCGAGGTAAGCGACGGCGTCGTCGGTGAAGGCCGTGGACGAATAGACTCCGGCGGGACGACGGTCTGCGAGCGTTTTCCCGAAGGCGGTGAGTTCGATGCGGAAGTGGTCGAACTCGCCGCCGATCCAGCAACGTCCCCCCGTGGTGTAACCACGCGTCCAGGGCAGTCCATCGTTGTGCCATTTGCCGATAAAGCAGGTTTCATACCCCGCATCGGCGAGCAATTTTGGCAGCAGCGGAGAATCCTTGTGGATCTTTTTTCCATTGAAAATGACCCCGTTTGTCCAACTGTCCTGGCCGGTGTAGAGACAGGCCCGGCTTGGCGTGCAGATCGGGTTGGGAGTGAAGCAGCGTTGAAAGAAGACGCCCTGCGAGGCGAGGCAGTCGAGGTTCGGCGTGCGGATCGCCGAGTTGCCCGAACAGCCGATGGCGCGGTAATTGTGATCATCGCTGAGCAGCAGGACGACATTGGGTCGGTCGACCGCGAGGGACGGGAGCAGCGAGACGAGCGTCACCAGGACAGAGAAGGCAAACAGTTTCTGGGAATCCATCAGACCGGAAGGGTGCAGCGTCCGCGACGAAGGATCAATCTCGGGACGAGGCGCAATCTCGGAGGCCTCTGCATACAGTCAAAACCACGTCGTTCCGTCGCGAGCGAACGAACCCTGCCGCCAGTTCGCTCGGATCGCAACAGCGCTCCAGATGTTTTCTCCGTGACAAGGCCCCTCCCCCGAACCCATCCTGCTCCGATGAAATCTTCGTATCCGGTCGGCCTGATCTTTCTCCTCCCCCTTTTCCTCTCTCTCCCTGCTCCGGGCGACGACGCGCTCCTCACCCGGCTCCAAACCCACCTCGACGGCATTGCCGCGATCGATACGCACGATCATCTCTGGCGCTTCGACGAGCTTCCCGGCTGGCGCGAGACCGCCGACGGTGGGCGCGAGATGAATCTCGCCTCGATCTGGCAAAACAGCTACCTGAGCGGATTCAGTGTCGTGCCAGGCTGGCGACCAGGTGAAGGATTCGATGGCTGGTGGAAACGCGCCAAACCCGCCTTTGACGAGGTCCATGCTATGGGAGTCTACCGCTACACTCTGCCTGCGATCCGCGATCTCTACGGGATCGACTTCGAGTCGATCACCGACGAACAGGCCCGCGCCCTCAACGCCCGCATCATCGCAAACTATCGGGACCAGCGCTGGCTCTACGAGGTCATCACGGAAAAGGCGAACATCGAGGTCGTGGTCAACGATCCCTACTGGGATCCCTACGATTTCACTCCACCCTATCGTTTCAACGCCTTGGTCCTGCGACTGAACCCCGTCTTTCGCGGCTACCACCCCTCCGAATTCGCTCTCGAGAAGCGGCCCGAAAATCCTTACGACTTCGCGAAGCGGGAGGGCCTGCCCATGACGAGCTTCGACGACTACCTTGCCTTTCTCGACGCACTTTTCACCAAAGCAAAGGCAGCGGGGATCGTCGGACTGAAACACACCCTCGCCTACCAGCGCAGCCTCTCCTTTGCCAGAGTGGAAAGGGAAAAGGCCGCTGCCGTCTACGGAAGACCTCGCGACGAATTGACTCCCGAACAGATCCGCGATTTCGAGGATTTTCTCATGTGGCACCTCTGCGAATTGAGCGCCAAACATGGCCTTCCCTTCCAGATCCACACCGGTCACGGTCGCCTTCAGGGATCAAATCCGATGCATCTTCTCGATCTCATTGCAGCGAATCCAAAAACGACTTTTGTCCTGTTTCACGGCGGTGTGCCGTGGGTGTCCGAGTCCGCCGCCATCGCGATGCGGCACCGGAATGTGTATCTCGATTCGGTGTGGCTGCCGACGCTGAGCCCCACGCTGGCGAAACGCGCCTTTCACGAATGGCTCGACCTGATCCCCGCCGACCGGATCCTCTGGGGAGGAGACTGCAACCACGCAGAGGGCGTCTACGGTGCCACCGAGGTAACTCGTCGCGTCCTCTCCGAGGTCCTCGCCGAGCGGGTCGAACGCGGAGATCTGCGCGAAGTGGACGCCTGCCACATCGGCACGCGCATCCTGCGCGAGAACGCGCTCGAAGTCTTCCCCGGCATCCGCGAGCGCCTTTGGCGGCACCGCCAGGAACGGATGACACCCTGACAAGAGCACCCCGCCCCGATTGCGGAGCGGATTTCGCTGGTTTCCGACAGGCAAATCCGGTAGCGGTAGAACATGCACCTTTCCTCGATCCGACTTCTCTCCGTCGCCATCATGACCCTAACCTTCGCGATTCCTTCCCGAGAGGCCAACGCCGCCGATCAGATCCTCTTCGTCTCGTCCTTCGCCAGCGGAGAGAAGGGGGCCATCACCGCGCTCCGCCTCTCGTCCGACGACGGCTCCCTCACACCACTGGAACACAACGGGGATGTCGAAAATCCCTTCTTCCTCGCCGTCTCCCGCGACGGTCGTTTTCTCTATTCGGTCCACGCAAAGGCCTTTGGAGGAGAGGAGGATGAGGAGGTCGCCGCCTACGCCATCGACCGGACGACCGGAAAACTCTCCCTGCTGAACCGCCAATCCTCGAAGGGCACTGCGACCTGCTATCTCGAGGCCGATGCCACCGGAAAGACCCTGCTCCTCGCCAACTACTCCAGCGGCAGCGTCGCCTCCCTGCCGATCCGCGAAGATGGCTCCCTCGGTGAAGCGGTCTCCTTCTTCCCCCATCAGGGTGGATCGAAGGTGGATCCGAAACGTCAGGAGGGTCCCCACGCCCACTGCATCCTACCAGCCCCCGACAATCGCTTCGCCTATTCCGCCGATCTCGGACTCGACCAGATTCTCGCCTATCGGCTCGATCCATCGGCGGCAAGACTCGAACCTGCCACGCCCGCTTTCGTCGCTTCTCCTCCCGGTGCCGGACCACGCCACCTCACTTTTTCTCCTGACGGAAAGAACCTCTATGCCATCGACGAGCTTTCCAACACGATCACCCGCTATTCCCGCGATGGCGCTACGGGCTCCCTGACCAAACACGAAAGCCTTTCGACTCTGCCGGAGGATTTCTCGGGCACCAGCTACTGCGCCGATCTCAAGTTCACTCCGGACGGCCGTTTTCTCTATGCCACGAACCGCGGCCACGACAGCCTCGCGATTTTCCGGGCCGGGGAAAATGGTGTTCTCACCCGCCTCGATGTCGTCCCCAGTCTCGGCAAGGGACCGCAGAACCTCCTCGCTACTCCCGACGGAAAATGGCTCCTCTGTGCAAACATGCCGGGAAACAATCTCGCCGTCTTCCGCATCGACGGGGAGACCGGGAAAATCGCCTCTGCGGGAACGCCTTTCGAACTCACGATGCCCTCCTGCATTCGCCTCCTTCCCTAAGGAGATCCTGACACTGCCACAGGAACCGAAACCATCGCGCCGTTCCCTCCGTCATGAACGTCGGTCGCTTTCCACTCCTCTGCGTCACGCTCACCGTATCCGCCTCGTCCCTTTTCGCCGGGACGCGCCCCAATCTTCTTTTTCTGATCGCCGACGACCTGACCTCGACCGCGCTCTCCTGTTACGGGAACACAGTCTGCGAAACTCCGAACATCGACCGACTCGCAGCGCAGGGAACCCGCTTTACCCGCGCCTTCTGCAACGCCACCTACTGCGGGCCATCGCGAGCGTCCTTTCTGTCGGGCTACTATCCGCATGCGACGGGTGTGTTCGGATACACCAGCCCGCGCCCGGTGATCGGAGATCGGGCGACCTGGCCGCAGCATTTCCGGAATGCGGGCTATCACACCGTGCGCGTCAGCAAGATTTTTCACATGGGCGTCCCCGGTGGAATCGAGGAGGGAAGTGACGGTGCGGATGATGCCCAATCGTGGACGGAGCGCTTCAACAGCCCCGGTCCCGAGTGGAAGGCGACCGGAGCCGGAGAGACCCTCGAAGGCAATCCGGACGGCACGAAGCCGGTCGTCGGCGGAAACACCTTCGTGGTCGTGGAGGCCGAGGGCGATGATCTCGTCCACTCCGACGGAAAGACGGCGGCGAAGGCCTGCGAACTGATCGCTCGACCTCGGGACGAGCCATTTTTCCTCGCCGTTGGCTTCGTGCGTCCGCATGTGCCCTTCGTCGCTCCGAAGCGATACTTTGAACCCTTTCGGCCCTTCGAATCGCTCGCCCTTCCTCCCAAAATCGCGGGCGACTGGGACGACATTCCCAAGGCAGGCATCAACTACAAAACAAGTGTGAACATGAAGATGGACGAACGCCGTCAGAAGAAGGCCGTCGGTGGCTATTATGCCGCCGTGTCCTACCTCGACGCGCAGGTTGGAAAGGTGCTCGACGCACTGGAACAATCCGGCGAGGCGGACAACACCATCGTCATCGTTACCTCCGACCACGGGTATCACCTCGGCGAACACGACTTCTGGGCCAAGGTCAGTCTGCGCGACGAGTCGTCGATGGTTCCGCTCCTTGTCAAGGTTCCCGGAAAACAGCCCGCCGTGTGCCACTCGTTCGTGGAACTGATCGACCTGTTTCCGACCACCGCAAGTCTCTGTGGCCTCGAGGTGCCCTCTCGGCTCCAGGGGCGGGATCTCTCGGCTCTCTTTGACGACCCGTCGGTCTCCGTGCGGGACACGGTCTTCTGTGTCGCACCCTCCAGCAAGGGCTTCCTCCTTCGCGAAGATCGATGGGCCTACCTGCAGTATGCGGAGGACGCCTCGCGGGGGATCGAATTGTTCGACATGACGAAGGATCCGAAACAAGTCACCAATCTCGCTGCCCGACCGGAGGTTCAGTCCGTCGTGGAGCGCTTTCAGACCCAGCTGGCTGCCAGGCTCAAGGAGATTCGCAGCAACGACCTGGGTCTCCGCTGACGCAATCCTACTCCATGAACCGTCGCGATTTCCTCCTTTCCGCAGCCGCAACGACTGCGTCGATGACTCCGCAAACCCGCCTGAGAGCTGCGTCGGAAAAACCGGGGACGGGATACGCAACGCTGCGCTGCGGGGAACTCACTGCCGTCGTCGGCGACAATTCCGCAGCGGACGGGCATCGCGCCGGATACAACGGGATCTGGAGTCTTCACCACGCCAAGGGAACACGCAGCCTCTTTGTCCCCGGCATTGCCGGACTGAATCTGGAACACATCGTCACCGGGGAACACCTCGAGGATGAGAAGATCTTCTTCGAGCCGCGCAACGCCCCCATGACCCTGACCCAGGTCTCCGAGACCGAGGTCGAACTGCACCAGCCACCCACGCCCATCTCTCACGTCGAGAGTTGGACGCGCTTCCGGCTTGGAGCACCTCACTACCTCGAAATGGATTTTCGATGTCGTCCGCACGAGGCCAACTTTCCCCGTGGTTACCTCTCGCTTTTCTGGGCAAGCTACCTGAATGCTCCCGACGACAAGAGCCTCTATTTCCTTGGTGGTCCCGACGAGCGGAAAAATCAATGGACGCAACTCTGCACCCAGTGGCACAATGACCAGAGCACCGTGCGACACCGCGACGACACCTTCGCGATGACCTTTCCCGAAGGCGGTCGCGACACCCTCTTCAAGAGCCTCTCACGCTTTCGCTTTGATGAAGCCTTTTTCTATGGTCACTTTGACGAGTTCGTCTGGATCGTGATGTTTGATCGGGCCGAAGGGATTCGCTTCACCCATTCTCCGAGCGGAGGAGGGGTCAGTGCGGAGCGGCACACCACCCATCCCGCCTGGGATTTTCAGTTTCTCATCCCGGACCCGTTGGTGGGGAAAGAGTATTGCTTCAAGGTGCGCACGGCACTGCGACCACGAGGCTCGCGGGAGGAAATCATCGCCGAGTACCGCAGATGGAGGGAAACACGGTAGGGTGGACCACTTCCCGATACAGGGACTTCACGGTTGCCTCATCGCATTTCCCGAGCGAATCGACCCACCGTTCATTGCAAAGCCACCAGCACGCGCACCTGTTCGGCGTGGAGGCCCTCCCCCTTGAACCGCAGGTTCAGGGTACGGCGATCTTCGCTGAGAAGAAGTTCGTCCTCACCCGAGCGAAGTCCGCGCGCCTCCTGACTCGGGTCGGCTGCCGCCGCAAACGAGGAACCGACGGTGGCATCGGAGTTTTCGAGGCGGTCTGAAGAAAAAATCACGCCGACCACGGGATGATCGAACGTCAGCGAGGTTTCGACGCTGCCGTCGTCATCGGCCTTTTCGGAAGGCGTGAGCTGCAGCAGGTAACTGCGCAATTCTCCCTTGCTCTCGAGGGATTCGCCTGGATTGGGCTGCGCGAGGGCGAATTCCCCGGCCACGAGACGATCCACCTCGAGCCCGCCTTCGGGGAGGAACGAATCATTTTCCACGAAAACCCGCACTTCCCCCTCCTTGCCACCCGCCGCCGAAATGACGGAACCCGGCAACTCGATACGGACCGGACCGAGATTGTTTTCGACGCCCGAGAGCATTTCCCAGGCCTTCGAAAATGCGCGCGGATTGTAGGGCACATCGACGAGTCTCTCGCGGACGTGATCGGCTTTGACAGCCTCGAAGGAAGCGAGTTCGCGGCATTTGCCGCTGTCCGTCAGGCAGATTCCGCCGACCCCGTGAAAAACGACGGCCTCGGTGGACTCGTCCGTACGGGCGTCGATCCCGATGATCCGGGCGGATTCGGAAACACTCAGCCCCCGCGAGCGCAGGGTCGGCCCGGTCTCGTCGTCGGGAAGACGGGCGAGCGCAATGCCGTTGTGAACATTGGCCGAGGAGTCCTTTTCCACCTCAAAGCGGGCGGGCCCCTCGACGGTCAGCTCTCCGCCACTCGCGAGGCGCAGCGAGACCACTCCGCTCGTCAGTTCATAGAGGCCGGGCTTCAGGGTGCCGTCGTCGGAGGGGGCTGCTCCTGCCCCCCAGGCAGTATCGGAGGTGGCCTTGACCAGGGAGGCCGGAGCCGGGGCCTCGCGATCCCAAAAACGACCCGCCGCTCGCTCTCCGAGAAGGAAGGCCCCCAGGGCCACGGATGCCGCGGCAGCACCGAGCTTCAGCACGATGAACGCAACGGAGCGGGCAAAGGGGACGATCTTTTCTTCCTCCCCGGCTTCCCCGGCGGTCGTCGCGATTTCACTCTCAAGCCGCCGGGCGAAATCATCGACGAAATGATCTCGCGTCGTCTCCGCCCACATCCTCGTCTCGAGAGACTCGATGAAGGCCTGTTCGCTTTTCGAAGCAGAGAGCGCCTCGTGCAACCACTCATCCTCGGCGAGACGGTGGCGGAGTGCCTTCGCCTCATCCGGAGCTTCCCAGAAGCGCCTCGCCACCTGATCGCATTCGTAGACGGAGGCGGAGCCGTCGCGCACGCGGGAAAGAAGTTCGTCGTGATCCAGGCGGGCACTCGCGAGAGCGGCCTCGAATTCGGAGACTCCATCGGCCCCCTCGGCGAGGAGACTCTGCCGGAGCCACTCGGAAAAAGCCAGTTCCTCCGAAAGGCGAGCCGCAAAATCGCTTTTTCCGGCTGCGTGGGAGGCGAGTCCGGCAAACGTTTCCGCGTCCGCCTCGCCATGGAGGAGGCGTCTGAGCAATTCGTCGGCGTGGGACTCGTGGTTCATTGATTTCACACTGCCGGAGCGGCGGCAACATGCGACTCCATACATTCGCGAAGGGCGGTGCGGAGCCGCTCGAGGGCTTTTCTCACAGCGGGCGGGTTCATGGAAAATTCTTCGGCGATATCCTGAGCGGATTGCTCCTCTTCGTAGCGGCGCTTCAACATGCGAAGACTCTTCTCAGGCAAACCCCTGACACATTCCTTCAGCGCGTTGACGCGAGCGAGGGCGTAATCGCCCATCTCTTCCGGCTCGTCGTCGGTAGCGGAAGAGGAAGCCAGAAGCACCTCGGTGAGATTGTCCGAGAGGATGCGTTTGCGCCGGGCGTCCTTGCGCCGCTCGTTGATCACGAGATTTCGGGCGATGCCGCGGAGCCAGGCTCCGAAATCACGGGTCTGGTCGAATTCGTCGAGCCGATTGTAGGCCACGATGAAGGCCTCCTGAGCGACGTCGTCGACCCAGAGAGGATCCACCCCGAGTGACCGCACGAAGCCGCGCAGCCCGGCGTGATGGGCCCGGACATGCTCAATGAATTGCTCCCGGTCGGTAGTGGTCATCAAGGGCTTTCTCGTCATTTTTGCCGCGACCAGCCCTCGTGTGACAGATTCGAGGGCATTTTTGTAAGAATGTACCCGAAATCGCCCCGGATCACCAGTCGATTGACACCGTTGACACCGCCATGTCCTCGGGTAGATTTGCCGCCCGTCCGCTTCGGGCGGGGGAAAATGCCGAAGTAGCTCAGGGGTAGAGCAACGCATTCGTAATGCGTGGGTCGGGGGTTCAATTCCCCCCTTCGGCTTCCTTGATAGCCAACGAGTTACAGAGCTCGGCCAGCGATCATCAAGACTCCCTTGAGCGGTTAGTGAGCGGATTCCGCTTGTTTGGGCTCCCTGCGTGTGCTGATTTTCCTCATGAGCGAAACCGCGGGTAAGAGTCAGGAAGCAGGAGCACGCCTCGGGCACGGAGTCACCATCAAGCGGATGAAAGGGCATCCCGTCTATCGCTGGCGTGCCACATTCATCGAGGGAGGCGAGTATCGGAAGAAGGGTTTCAAAACCGAGAAGGCCGCTGAAGAGTGGAAAAAGACGCGATTGGAGGAGGCTCGCGCCCATGGCACAGATTCCGCCCTAACCGCCGCAGAGCGTGCCGCCGTGCTGGACACGCGGGCGGAGCTTGGGGAGCTGGGGATGTCTCTGCGGGAGGCCGTCGCGTTTGCCATTGATTCTCGCCGGCGCTCTTTGCGGTCATGCACGATGGCCGAACTCGTAAAGGATGCCATTGCCGCACGGAAGCGGGCCGGACTTTCGGAGGCTCATATCAAGGGCATTGAGGGACGCCTGGGGCGCTTCAATGAGATCTTCGGATCGCGATCAGTGGCTACGATCACGACGCAAGAGATTGAGGACTGGCTTCATGGGCTTGAGCTTTCGCCCTCATCCGTGAACTCCTACCGGCGGATGCTTGTCCTGGCCTTCAATGATGCCATCAAGAAGAAATTCACGACGGAGAACCCTGCGGCGAAGGTGATCCGCTCCTGACGCCGCCCATTCTGGATTCCCGCCTTGGC
>CALDKL010000641.1 GCA_937898895.1 uncultured Verrucomicrobiae bacterium
CCCCAGCCCGAGCAAACCACGCACGGCGCTACCTCCCAGCCAACCGGGTTCCCGGCTCGAGCAAACAGGGTTGACTCGCCCTTACCCGATCCCTCTCCGATGAAGCGAATCCTATCCCTCCTGTTTCACCTGCTCTTCCTCGCGGGCGGTATCGCCGAAGCGCAGACCTACACGTTTTTCATTCGCCAGACCCAGATGCCGGATTCCTCCGAGTGGGATTTGTCAGTCTCGCAAAACGGCCAACGCAACTCCCTGATGCCCGTCAATCCGGGGGGAGCACGATTCGATCTCTGGGCCGTGAAGTCGAGCCCTCTGACTTCCTACCTGATCGATTCGACCTACGTGAACACCTACGTACCGGCAGCCGACGTCCAGATCACCTCATCGGATCCCTATACCGTGATTCCGAGAACTCGTGCCGACAAACCCTTCACCGTCACGATCACCGTCAACGGTCTGACGAGCGATCCGTCCGCTCCTCTGGCCGCCCAACAGGTGAAGCTCCTGCGTCATCATCAGTCCTACCCGGCCAACTCGGACGGCAGCAACATTGACCGATCACAGGCAACCTTGTATTCGCAGTCCTCTCTGAACTCGAACGGAGCGCATGTGCTGAACTACGCCCAAACCGTGCTTCCCCCGCCGAATGGAAACTATCTCAAGATCAAGGGAGAAGAACGCTTCTCGGTTTACTCCCTGGCCGATTTCCAATCGCCCGAATCGCTCCTCTCCTCCGCGTTCATTCAGGTCTGGCCCGTCGCCACAGGGTCCGTTTCCGGAATCAATTCATCGACGGTGATCAAGGCCAAGGCCCCCAACGTCACCGTAAACCTGACCGATCTCTATCCCGACTCTGTCACCTTCGCCCAGGTCTATCCAGGCCCCCCCTCGCTCGGCACGGCGGGCACCCTCGTCCCCGGTGCCTCCCTCGTCGTCAACGGGGCCGTCTCGCGCGATGGCCAGTTTTTCGTTTGGGACTGGGACAGCTCGATCCCCTCCGACGGCGAATGGACCATGGAAATCCTAACAACCACTCCGTTCGGTACGGATCGTCTCGCCTACGTCACCTTCTCGGTTTCCCGTTCCATCAAGGTGAATGGGTCCGTGACGAGTGCTGATTGATTCTCTCCAGCCGCACCATGCGCCTTTTCCGACATCGCCGCAGGCGGGAACGAGGATCCGCCCTCATCGAGATTTCGATGAGTTACGCGACCCTGGTGATCGTGGCTTTGCTGACGCTGAAGGCTTCCGTCAACGCCACCTCGGGTCAGGCCTGGACGGTGAAGCAGGCCATGTCCGACGCCTTTGTCACCCGCGAGACGGCAATGGCCTCGCGCGTTCCTTTCGAGGTGCTCACCGGGTCCTCCTCACCGTGGGCCCTCAGCCCCTCCGTCTCGACCTCCACGGTGGCGATTGGCAAACTGCCCGGCGGCCAGATCGTCACGGGCACGATCCACCGCACCCGCATTCCCGACCCGAACAACCTGCCTTCTGCGGGTGGTACGGGCACCTCGACGACAAATCCCGGCTCCACCGAAGCCTGGAAGGTGCAGTCGATTCTCTCCTACTCGATCGGCTCCCGGACTTATATGAAGTCCCGGACCGTGCTGCGAATCCGCTGACCATGAAGACTCTGGCGAAGAAACCCTCCCCCGGCTTTACCCTGCTGGAGATGACCCTCGCTCTCGCGATGAGCCTGGGCATTGCCGGGACCGTGGTGGGATTGCTCCAGCAACAGATTTCCTTCACGAAGATCCTTTCCAATTTCCAGTTTCTCCGCGAGGAAGCCCCGCAGATCAACACCCTGCTCGCGACCCTCATCAACAAGGCCGACAGTTACCGCATCTACGGAAACCGGGCCAGTGCCGCCGCTGCGTCGGGTGCGGTCCAGACGGGAGGACGAGCCCTGCGCCTGCGATTCCGGAACCCTGACGGAACCACCAACTACGCCATCGTCTCCTTCGAATACTTCAACGGAAAAAATCGGCTCAACTTCTACTACCGTCCCGCCGACCAGACGAGCTGGCCGACAAGTCCCAGTTGGACCATTACTTCGAAACCCTCCCTCGTCGACTTCTCGAACAACACGGGCATCCTCCTCATCGCCATGACCGGCCCGAACGGGGAGGAGATCACCTACGCGGGCAACCCCGACTGATGAAAACGCCCCCCTCCTCCAGAAACGCACAGTCCGGATATGCGACCATGGCCGTGGTCTCCTCGATCTCGCTCCTCATCCTCGCGATGCTGGGCTACAACTACCTCGGCAGCCTGCGCAGCTTCGAGTCTCAGGCCCGCGCCCAGGTGAAACAGGACTACAGCCAGAAGGAAGACGCCATTCTCAACGCCCTCATCCACATCGTCCCGAACAAGGCCATCGGCGCGATGCGTCAGGGTTCGGCGAGCGACACCACTGCCTACACCTGGGATACCATTTTTCAGGAGGCCCTCAGTGTCGCCAACGCGGAACAATCGGTGAGCACCCAGCTCATCAACTCCCTCAACCTCTCCAACGCCGCCAAGGGAAACTCGGGCGATACCACCTACAGCTCGATCTCCCAGGTAGTGAAGGCACCGGTGGGCACCTACGATGGATCCAGCAATCGGGTCAACGGAGGAAACTGGTGGGAATACACCATGCTCGGCGACCCCAAGATCGGATCCAAGGTGCCGGCGGCCCTGCAACTGAGCTACAGCGATTACCAGCTCGACAAACAATATCCCATCATCTCCCTCGATAAGAAATATGTCGAATGGTACACGAAAGGTCTTGGTCTCTCCCCGAACGATTATCCGCTCTACAACCTCATCCAGTATCCGGATGTAAAATTCGGCTTCAAGAAGCCCGGTGAATACTTCGTGGCGAAACGGAACTGGTGGGTGTTCTCCCTCTATTTCGGATCGCACAATCAGCAACGTACCGGCATCCCTCCGGTGCGGAAGGATTATGTGCTCTCCATCTACGAGATCCCCTCGCAGCTTCCGCTCTCCGCCGCCACCCTCCTGAAAGTCGGAAAGTTTGCCGACGGCACCGACTGGCAGGACGTGAGTCTGGAGGGATCGCTCGTCGCTGATCGACTGGAGACGGACGGCGACGTCACCGTCGTCAACGGAGCGGTCTCGGCACGCAAAGGACTCACCCTCACAGGACAAACCACCGTCGACGGCAAGGTCCTCCGGAAAGACTTCGACGACCTCGGAGAACGCGAGGAGATGGCAACGGAATCCCAATCCGGTGCCAACACTCCTTCCGACAGTGATTTCTACGAAGCCTCGGTCGGCGGCAATGTCGGCAAGGTCGCCTTCATCCCGATCAATCGCGGCACCAGCACTCTTCTCAGCAGTTCGGATGGCAGTCGAACGGAACGAATCTCCCCCACGGGGTGGAATTACTACAGCCAGGCGGCTCCGAAAGCGCAGATGACCCTGCAAATCCGGAAGATGTCCTCGAGTTAGACCAAGCTGCCCACCGAGATCCGGCTCCGCTATCGGAACACCAGCAATGCCTTCGTTTCGGTCGACTATGTTCGCGGCAACAACTGGCCGACCGAACAACAAGCGGGCGGAAATACGTTTCCCTTCCAAACCGATCTTCTCACCAACGGAAGATATGCCCTCATTGTCAATCTCGATCGACTCCCGGCGTTTGTGAACGGTCTCTCCAACTCCGGCGGGGTCGCTCTGAACAACTCGCTTTATATCTATCCTCGGACGGGCGAAAGCACGGTCGTGATCCCTTCCATCCCATCGGTCGCATCGGACATGGCCGTCACGCTCCGGGGAGGCAACGACCTCACGAATTACACGACTGGTTTCTCGGTGGTGTCGCGGTATCGCGTTTACATTTCGAGCACCCTGAACAACGTCCAAAAGCCCGCGCCCGACAATTCGGGTTTGCCGGCCACCTACACCTATTTCCCGCCGCTCTCGATTTTTGCTCCGGAGAAACGATTCGGTGAATCGGTCTCGGTCGAATTTCCGGTGGAGCTGAACGGTCAGATCAACAGCCTCAAGACGAATCCCACGGACGCGGTCAATCCGCTGGAGTTTTACAACGGCAACGAAACTCGAGTCTCGGCCAACGAAATTCACGCCAATCTCTCCTCCCTCAAAAGTCCGGCAGAACTCCCTCCGATCTATCTGATGAACTGGCTCGTCACGATCGAAGAAGTTCATTGAGGAAGGAGATCCCTCCCAGGGGGCAAATCGCCGGGGAGAGGCAAAGTTCTCGCGGCTGTTTCAAGAATTTAGAATAATTCTTGATATTTTGGAAATTTTGACGAAATTTTCATAATTTTTGTATTCTTGATCCTTCGTTTTGCTTATGAACCCGAACGCCCCCTCCGTTGTCCTCCCCGAAGGCCTCTCCATTGGCTACCGCGCCCGCTTCCCGAATCGGGACAAGGTCGTCTCCCTCGCCTCGACCGAGAAGGACATTGCACTGGGCGACGGACGGCACCTGCTCCTGGCAAGAAACGGGCGCGGGAAAACCACCCTACTCAAGACGATCGCGGGCATCATCCCCTCCCTTTCCGGGAGCGTGCATTGCCAGGGGACGGTTCAGTTTGTCGACGAGGATCTCCGCTTTGACGGGGAATTGAAACCACGGCAGATCTTTGTTGCCCTCTTTCGAAATGGGCAGCGCTCCTTTGCCCTGGAAATGGCGGAACGGATCGAACTCGACGTCGAGAAACCTTATGGAAAACTCTCCAAGGGCAACCGCCAGAAGGTGGGGTTGATCGTGGCGGAGGCACGCACCCGGCACAACGGGCCGCAGGTGCTCCTCCTCGACGAACCCTTCTCCGGATTGGATTTTGCAGCCCGCGAGCGCGTCGATGAAATCTGGCGCGAACACACCGAAGGCATCGTTCGGCTCGTCTGCGTGCACCCCGACGAACCCACCCTGAAGGCCGACAGCGCCCTCGCCATCCGCGACGGTCGCCTCGAACACATCCCCGTGGATGGCTCACTGGACTGGATGGAAACCCGGCTTTCTCTGAACTGAACCCTGTTTTTGATCGGCCCTTCACCTGCCCCGTCATGGAACTCTATCGACTCACCCTCGCCTCCATTCTCACCCGGAAAACCTTTGCGATTTTCGCCGTGCTGCTCCTCGCCTTGCCGTTCGCCCTCCCCTACATGACCCCCTGGGAAAGCAAACCCTCCCTCCTGCAACCCGCGCGGGCGCAGATGGCCTGGATGCTCCTCTGGGTCTCCGCAATCGGATGGCTTCTTTTCCAGGGAGCCACCATTGGCGACCGTTGGTCCTCTCACGGGATCCTCGAATATTTCAAGACGCTCGGCATCTCCCGCTGGAAACAGATGGGGCAGCTCTGGCTGAGTTGTTTCACCGTGTTTGTCGGGATGGTCGTGATCACGTTCTCGATCAGCACGTTCACCGCGATGCCGGGCGATCCGGTCGAGGCCCGCCACTGGGTCATCACCAATCTGCAATACACCCTGCTCTTTCTCCTCGTGGTGGCCCCTCTCCTCGCCCTCGCAATCAGCCTGGGAACGCGCTTCAACGGAGCTGCGGCCTATGCGGTGACGATCGGCCTCGCCCTCTATGGTCTCTTCGGCATCAGTTATCTCGAGATCTTCCTCGCCGACAACGACAATCCGGTGCTCAACCTCCTCTACCTGCTCTCGCCGCACTATCACCTTTCCGACCTGACTTCGCGCCTCGTCTTCAAGCTCGGTGCGCTGCCCCTCGTGGAACTCGGGCGCATCTCCGCCTATCTCGGTGGGATCGCCCTCGCTCTCACCGGGGTTTCCTATCAGCTCTTCCGCGAAGGCAAATGATCATGAACCTGCAACGCTTCTCTGCCCCGCTGCTCATCGTCTCGGGCCTGCTCCTGGCCGCGGCCGGATCTTACTCGCTCAGCGGCACGGACTCGCTCCGCCACAGCCGCAATCCGTTCGCGATTCAGCAATCCGCCTACGGAAAGCTGCTCGCGCGTCTCGGGGAGACGACGATTGACCGCGTCTGGCACCTCGGGGTCGAGCAGATCGTGCCCCATTCCATGTCCGGCCTCCCGCACGGAGTGGCCGCGAAGGTCGACGCATCGGGCGTTCCCATCTCGAGCCCGCTCGCAGCCGGCACTCCGATCAAACGCGGCAAACGCTGGATTCAGGACCGGGTCATCGCACAGCATTCCCGCACCAATCACAACGCACTGACGCCGGCCCACCGAGCCACGGTCTGCCGGGATATCGAGAATATGCTGCTGCGTAGCTTCAAACTCGATCCCACCCACTATGGAGCCTACGATTCCTACCATCTTTTTCTCACCACGAGTGACTATGGCGGCACACC